>CAYGOW010000117.1:0-7535 GCA_964351425.1 uncultured Roseivirgaceae bacterium | reverse complement strand
GTGGGCAGAACTCCTGGGAAATCGTTGAAAACTACCGGATGAAGCAGTTGAGTTACTGGCCGGCCGAAGATTACATCAATATCTGGGTCACCAATATGGGCAGTAATTTTCTCGGGTATGCCCAATTTCCAGTCTCCCCCCTTGCCGGACTGGATTTAGGCAGCGAAAATGCCCTGACCGACGGAATCGTAGTTGATTACATGGTATTTGGCTCCGAGGCTATTTATCCGGATGCCAACCTTATCACCGCCTATAACCTTGGACGAACCACCTCTCATGAAGTGGGACATTACCTGGGATTAAGACACATCTGGGGGGACGGGGACTGCACAGAAGATGATTTTGTCGATGACACGCCAACGGCTTCCACAGACAACGGTGGATTGGGTATACCTTGTGCCTATCCGGGGCCCAACTCGTGCAATTCAGGGGCGTTTGATTTGCCCGACATGTTTCAGAATTACATGGATTACACGAATGATGTGTGCATGAACCTTTTTACGCAGGGCCAGAAAGACAGGATGCTGGTTGTTCTGGAGAATAGTCCGCGCCGCCAATCCCTGCTTAACTCCCAGGGGGGTCTGCCGCCGGTGAATTTGGCTGTCGATGCCGGCATTCGATCGATCCCCAACGCTTCCGGCTATCTCTGTAATAATGTGGTTATCCCGGAAGTAGAAATAAGAAACTATGGAACCACCCCCGTTTCCGAAATTAGGATACGACTGCTTTTAGATAATACTCCCGTTACCACCGAGACCTTCTCCGTTTCGATTAACCCGCTTGAATCAGAGTTCATTACCTTCAACCCGCTTTCGATTGGCGGCCTGGGCGAACATGAAATTGAATATATCATTGAAACAGTCAATGGGACACCTGACGATAATGCGGATAATGATGTAAGGGCCTTTTCTGCGGTTTTACTACCTGAGACCAACGGACCTTTTTTGGTTGATTTTGAAAGCGGTGTACCGGGTGACTGGACCCTGGTCAACCCGGATGGACAGATCGACTGGGAAGTGCGAACTGCATTTTTTGAAACGGCTACCAACCGGGCATTATTCATCAATAATTTTGAATATGAACTGGAGGGAGAGGCTGATTTGCTGATTTCTCCCGTTATTGACCTTACGGATGCGGCCGGTCCTTTTATCACATTTGATTTATCGCATGCGCGTTATCCGGGGAATGACGATGCATTGCTGGTTACCGCTACTAATTTGTGTGGCGATCCCATTTTCAACAGCGATACTGTATTCTACAAAAGCGGTCGTGACCTGGCGACTCTCGCTGATGCTCAAACAAGTCCATTTTTTCCCGAATCGGCCGATGAATGGCGTATGGAATCCATTGACCTGGCTGCGTATGCCGCGACACAAGTTCGATTATCCTTTATCGCCATTAACGGATACGGGAATAACCTGTTTATTGATAATATTCGCTTTGAACCAGGTGCGGTTATTTCACTGGCTTCCCCCGGGCTGGTCACCTGCGGACCGGAAGTGCCCCTCACCTTTACTGTTCAAAACAATTTATCGTTCGGCATGTCTTCAGCGGATCTGGTGGTCAACATTGGAGGAACAGAAACGCGCTATGATATATTTTTCAATCCACCACTCCCACAGGGTGCCTCTCAGGACATAACCCTGCCGTCCCTGACGTTGGCGGACGCGGCCTATCAACTGGAGGCCCGGATAGAGAATGTGAATGACAATGGAATAGCTCCGCCTGGTAAAAACAGCCTCACACGATGGCTTTACGTCAGCTCGGATGAAGATGTATCGCCTTTACTTGAAGACTTTGAGCCACAGCAAGATTGGACATTGGCCAGTATTGACGGAATAGTAGAATGGGAGGTCATTCAAACCAACTTCGGAAATTCCGCTTTTTTGGATTTCACAGAACTGGACAAAATCGCCCCGCTTCAGTGGCTGGTAAGTCCGGAATTGGACTTTACCAATCTCACTACGCCCTTCCTGACACTGGATTATTTCTATGACCTTCAAACATCACTTAAAGACCAGTTGCTGGCTTATTACAGTACCGACTGCGGCCTTACCTATGAGTTCCTTACCTCTGTGAATTTGGAAGGATCGACGGGGATTCCTGTCTCGGAGAATGACTGGACACGGGAAATAATACCACTTGAACTCCTGGCAGGAGAATCGGAAGTTCGAATAGCCCTTGTCGCAGACGGCCGACAAGCAGGAGCCATTTACCTTGACAACATCCAGGTATTTGTCAACGAACCCACGATTTTTGCCGAACAAATCATTTACCCAAACCCCAGCAGAGATGGAAAATTTAATATAACCGTCAACCTGGATCAGCGTCAATCCGCCCGGATTCGCATCATCAATATGCAGGGGCAGGTCATACTTGAAAAAACACTGGAGAATGTGCTAAACCAGACATATCCGGTAGACTTATCCACTCACCCTCAGGGAATTTACATTGTCGAACTAAGAGGCGAAACATTTTCTTTGATAAAAAGAGTCATGAACGCGTACTAAATTGCATTAAGAGCGTTATCTTCATGTTTTTAATCGCAGGCATTTTTTAAACGCCCATTTATGAGTACAACCATGCGCGTAGCCATTCTCTACGGCGGTAAGTCAGTAGAGCATGAAATTTCCATCAATTCCGCACGTAATATTGCCGAATACATTGATACCAGTGCATTTGAGCCGGTGCATATCGGGATATCAAAAAAGGGGGAATGGTTCCTGACCGAAGGAGTAGTCACTTCGATTGAAACAGGTGATCCTGTATCTGTTGATCTTGGCAGCTCACCCAAAACCCTGAATACCCGTGGGGGCAAATCATTTACCCTTGATATGGTCTTCCCTGTATTGCATGGTACAGATGGTGAGGACGGCAGTGTGCAGGGCATGCTTTCGGCCATGGAAATCCCATTTGTTGGGAGTGGCGTGCTGGGCTCGTCACTGTCCATGAATAAATTATATGCCAAGAAGCTCATGCAGACCGTTGCTATTCCGGTAGGCAAATTCCTGTCATTCACGGCAGATGAGCGTGACAAAATCAATTTTCAAGCCATTAGCAAGGAAGTAGGCGTACCCTTCATGGCAAAAGCCGCCAACCTTGGTTCATCCGTGGGTGTGTTTAAAGTCTCCTCGGAAAAGGCATTTAATGAAGCCGTTCAGGATATTTTCACCTATGACCATACCCTGATTTGTGAAGAATTTGTGGACGGCCGCGAATTGGAATGTGCCATTATTGGTAATGAAGATGCACAGGCATCTCTTCCGGGCGAGATTGTGGTCAGTAAGGAATACGAATTCTATACCTATGAAGCGAAATACCTGGATCCGGAGGCTGCCAAAATTGTTGTTCCCGCAGATATCCCGGCAGATATCGCAGAAAAAATTCGTGAATTATCAGTCAGGACCTACAAGGTTTTGCACTGTCAGGATTTTGCCCGGGTCGATCTGTTCCTGAAAGAAGATGGGACAATAATGATCAACGAAATCAATACCATTCCTGGTTTTACAAATTCCAGTATGTTCCCGATGATGTGGAAAGAACGCGGCATATCCTTTACGGACTTGATTACACGCCTGATTCATCTGGCACAAGCCAGGTATAAGAAGGAATCGGAACTTGTTACAACCAGAAAATGATGAATTTAACAGAAATTATTACGTTTATTCGTATTAAAGACGACTAACCATTTACTTTACCTGTAATGAAATTATCATCCGGAACACCAAAATCTTTTGCCATTAACCTCGCCATCGTGGTGGTCCTGCTTTCCGGAGCTGTCCTGTATTTCTTTTTTGGCTACTTGCCCAGCAAGACAAATCACGGCGAAACCATTACCGTTCCGGATTTACAGGGACTGTCTATAGACAATGTAGAGTCTTATGTGACGCAACGGAACCTGCGTTATGAAGTAGATGATTCGACCTATTCTGAAGATTTTCCGCCACTCACGATATTGAAGCAGTACCCGCCCGCCGGCTCTAAGGTTAAGGAAGGACGCAAAATATTCATATCCGTCAACAGGGTAGCACCTCCTTCTGTACCTGTCCCTGACCTGGTTAACCAGAGTTCTTTGAGAAACGCGGAAGCTGTATTGAAAAGCAATGAGTTAAAACGAGGGAAAATAGATTACAAACCAAGTCCCTTCCTGAACCTGGTGATGGAAATGTATTTCCAGGGGGAGCCAATCAAAGCAGGCGAACGTGTCCCCAAAGGCAGTACCATCGACTTGGTAGTTGGTAACGGCTATTCCCGCGCGAATATTCCCACACCTGATCTGATTGGGCAGGATTATGATGATGCCAGCTTCATCATCCTGGGGTCCAGTCTTAAAATCGGACAAGTTACCGTCGAAGGAGATACAACAAACGAAGCAACCATCGTTATCCGACAACAACCGGCTTCTGGAAAAGAAATTAAAATCGGTGACCCGGTAGATTTATGGATCATGCCGGCCAGCGATACGGTGATTACTAAGAACCAGGCGCTGCTCGAAGAGTAAATGACCTTTTTACGAACGTTTCTGATTGGCACATTTCTAACCGGATTTCTGGCCGGACAGGCACAGATACGTATCATTCCGATTGTTCCTCAAGAGGATAAAAAGTTAGACAAATCCTCCATTCAACGAAGTACCAATCAACTCACATTACCCTTCTGGGAGGATTTCAGTTATGCGGGACAGCCGGATGTCTCCTCCTGGCAAAATAGTGAAAACGTTTTTGTCAACGCGGGATTCTCCTTCGACCCACCGAGTTTGTATGTCGCCTCGTTTGACGGATTGGATGCCAACGGCAACCCCTACTCCCCCGGAAGTGCAGAAGGTCCGGCCGACAGCCTGGTTTCCCAAATATTTGACTTCTCAGTCTATGATGCCAGTGATAATATTTACATGAGTTTTTTCTACCAGTTCGCCGGACTGGGCGATCAACCTGAGCCCAAGGATTCACTGCAGCTGGAATTCCGCAACAGTGCCGGAGAATGGGAGTCTGTCTGGCCATCCAGTGCCAACAACCTTGACCGTTCAGGCAGTTTTAAGCAGGTTTTATTCCGCATCAGTGACCCGCAATGGTTTCACTCCGCATTCCAGTTCCGCTACACCTCCTACGGACGCTTATCCGGCGCCTTTGATCTTTGGAATGTAGATTACATCTATCTGAATACAAATCGTGACCCGTTTGATTCCTCGTATCCGGACCGCGCCATCAGTGAACCACTCACCGGTTTCCTGGGTGACTACCGCCAGGTCCCCTACCAGCACTTTAATCAGTCTCAGCTGACCATGCCCTCATTTCGGTTGCGTAATATGGTGATAAGTGCTTCCAATCAGAATAAGGCCTATAATTACTTTTTTAACTATTCCATCGATGTGACCGATACCCTTGGGAACACCTCGAATTTTTCAAACAGTACATTTGTCGAACCTTTGGAAAGCCCGATCGCTTCTAATTCATCCGAAGAAGTGGTCATTCGTGAACCATTTGCTGATTTTGGTGGCAACCCGGCAGCCGACAGCGCGCATGTGCTGCTAGAAATTATTCTGGATGCTGAAGATAACGTGCCGATCAGTGAAGGGGGCGATTACGACCCGGTCAAATACAGCCCTGTTGATTTTCAAGAGAATGATACCCTGCGGGATGTATTTATCCTGTCCGATGTCTATGCCTATGACGATGGCAAAGCGGAGTTGGGTGCGGGCCTGAATACCGCCGGAGATCGCCTTGCCTATCAGTATACCTTACAAGGAGTTCCGGATGCACTAATTACCGGTATGGATATCTATTTTCCTTTTACAGGAACATCCCCGGAAGGAAAACAGCTTGAATTGACTGTTTGGCAGGACGAAGGCGGAGAACCCGGCCCGGTCATTTTTCGGCAGCAGGTGAACGCCCGGTTATCAGATAAAAGGAATGAGATGGTACGCTACGAATTTGCACGTCCGGTACTCATCAGTGGCACTTTTTATATTGGGTACCGGCAGAATTCTCCCGGGGCATTGGCCATTGGGCTTGACGCCAACACCCCGACAGGTGATAAATTATTCTTCAATCTCGGTGAATTATGGGAAGCCAATAATCTGGTGGATGGCAGCCTGATGTTGCGTCCCGTATTCGCGCGCGTCACAGATACCATCGTAGGCATTGAAGATGAAACAGAAACTACAGTGGCACCCTACCCGAATCCATCCGGCGACGGGATCTTCTACGTACACCATACAGGATCCATTGCTATTACTGACCTTAGTGGCAGATCGGTGGATTTTGAGGCAACGGTCGATGGCAATCGCACCAGGATTGAATTACGTAATCCTGCCTCCGGACTTTATGTTGTTCGCAGTGGCGGACAGGTCTGGCGCATCATTATTCCATAATGAAAGGCTGCGGACTAAAGCAGAGCACAAAGATCAGCAGCGCCAGCCAGCCTAGCAACTGACGTTTCCAGTCCAGTGGTTGTTCAACCCTTGCTTTCGGATGTTCAACGCCCAGTACCCGACTTATTATAAATGCGAACAGCAACCAGCCGCTGTATCCTTCAATCCCGGAATAAACCGTCGGTGCCAGGAATTGAATGGTAAACATGAGCGTGGCATACATCAGTGTGGTTTGGCGGTCTTTCTTAAAACTCTTGAACATCATGTACAGCAAGTAAAAGTAGGGAACCGCCCAGAGCAACGTATCAAAATCATCCGCAGGAGAAAACAATCCGTAGCCTGCATAGAGCAGGAACAGACTAAAGATGATTTTGCTGATAAGAAAATGCCACTTATGACCAAATAAGCCATAGAGCACGTGCCCCCCATCGAGCTGTCCGATTGGCAATAGATTAAGGGCCGTAAAGAAAAGGGCCAGAAAGCCGGCGAAAAGGAAGGGATAATGAATTATTTCATAATCCCCGGGGAGGCGGGACGGGTCATCTACGAGGAAATCCTCCATGGCAGAGAATAGAATGTTTTTGCCAATCGCCAGGTTGACCGCGGAATCACTTTCCTGCATTTTTTCACTGTAGTCCATCCCAAATTCTTCGTATTCCGGATGGATTTCATAAATATAGGATTGATCCGGCAGGTGGGTGAATCCATAAAACAAACAGGCAAAAGCGATCACAAACCCGGCTATGGGCCCAGATACACCGATGTCGAAATACTGTTTTTTTGACCAGATCATTCCTTTGATCCGAATAATTGCCCCCATGGTACCTACCAGAAAAAACGGCGGGAGCGGGATGTAATAAGGCAGAGTCGTTTTTACCTTGTGCGCGATGGCTGTGAAATAATGGCCAAATTCATGAACCGTCAGGAAGAGCAAAAACGGGATGGAGAATTTGAGGCCTTCAAGGAAATCAGCCCACTCATAGGGGCCGGCCAGCCACATCTTCCCCCGGATCCAAAATTCTCCGGACAAAGTAACCGTCACACAGGTGGTAATAAAAAGAACCAGCTGAATGATATGTATGCGTTTGATTTTATCCATTAAAGATCTGCTTCAGCTCTTCCTGGTCAGTAAGGTGTATCGTCTGGATACCGGTTTCCTGAGCAC
>CAYGOW010000116.1:0-9536 GCA_964351425.1 uncultured Roseivirgaceae bacterium | reverse complement strand
ACCCACTACGCGAACGTTTTGCCAAAACTCGTCACGCAATTCCTGAATCAAGCCCTTCGCTTTTTTCAGCCCTTCTTCGTTACGTGACATTCCACAATATTCCCACATAATCAGGCCAAGTTCTTTATGGAACTGATCTACAGACTTGGATCCATTAATGGTTAACAACTTGTCAATTTTTGTTTTGACGTTAGCCTCAGCTTCCTTAAACGCTTCATGGCTTGTATCTACCTTATCGTAAGGCTTTGTGGCGAGATAATCTCCAATGGTATAAGGAATTACGAAATATCCATCGGCAAGTCCCTGCATGAGCGCACTCGCCCCAAGACGGTTAGCCCCGTGATCTGAGAAATTTGCTTCTCCAATCGCATAGAGGCCAGGCACATTTGTCATCAAATTATAGTCAACCCATAATCCTCCCATGGTGTAATGCACCGCCGGGAATATTTTCATTGGTGTTTTGTAAGGATTTTCACCGGTGATCTGCTCGTACATATCGAACAGGTTGCCGTATTTACCTCGAATGGTTTCCTCGCCATCTCTTTTAATCGCATCCGCAAAATCAAGATAAACAGCAAGTCCGGTCTTGTTTACCCCCCGTCCTTCATCACATACATTTTTGGCATTTCGTGAGGCCACATCGCGTGGTACCAGGTTACCAAATGCAGGATAACGTTCCTCCAGGTAATAATCCCTGCGATCTTCGGGAAGGTCCGTTGGCTTCAACTCGCCATTACGTATTTTTTCCGCATCTTCCACCGTCTTGGGCACCCACACCCGGCCATCATTTCTTAATGATTCGGACATCAGCGTAAGCTTGGACTGATGATCTCCCGAAACCGGAATACAGGTAGGGTGAATTTGGGTAAAACATGGATTAGCCATCAGGGCGCCACGTTTGTGGGCACGCCAGGCCGCCGTCGCATTCGAACCCATCGCATTTGTAGAAAGGAAAAAGACATTGCCATATCCTCCCGTAGCAAGTACTACAGCATGTGCGCTGTGCGATTCAATTTGTCCGGTAATCAGGTTACGGGTAACAATACCGCGTGCTTCTCCATCCACCATGACCAAATCAAGCATTTCGTGTCGGGGAAACATTTGCACTTTGCCGTTGCTGATCTGGCGGCTTAATGCGCCATAAGCACCCAACAATAACTGCTGACCCGTTTGACCCCGTACGTAGAATGTCCTGGATACCTGCGCCCCGCCAAAAGAACGGTTGGCCAGTAATCCGCCATACTCCCTGGCAAATGGAACACCCTGGGCAACACACTGATCAATGATATTGAGACTTACCTCGGATAAACGGTAAACATTGCCCTCTCTCGAGCGATAATCCCCGCCTTTTATGGTATCATAAAACAGACGGAAAATACTGTCTCCATCGTTTTGATAATTTTTTGCTGCATTAATACCCCCTTGCGCCGCAATGCTGTGTGCCCGACGCGGACTATCCTGAAAGCAAAATGATTTAACATTGTATCCCAGTTCACCGAAAGAAGCCGCTGCACTCGCCCCGGCCAGGCCGGTACCGACAACGATTATATCATACTTTCTTTTATTTGCCGGGTTGACCAGCTTTATATTGAATTTATGCTTGGACCACTTTTCGGCCAGTGGCCCTTCGGGAATTTTTGAATCTAAATTCATCTGTATTTTAGGTTAAATTCATGCATTACATACGTTCTATGAACATGAGAATAGGAATTGCTGCAAAAAGCGCCGGTACAATGATGGCAAAAGCAGTACCCACCCCCTTTATTAATGCATTATACTTCGGATGGTTCAAACCAAGGGTCTGAAATGCACTTTGAAAGCCATGAAATAAATGGAACATCAACCCAAGCATGGCGACAACATAGATAGCTGCAAGCCACCACTCGGCAAAGGACTTGTCCACTACATCGTATAAATCTTTGTAGGATTCACCTTCATAGGTTACCATCCCAATATCGCCCCAATGCATTTCATACCAGAAATTCTTTAAATGTATAATCAGAAATATCAGTATGATCGTGCCAAGGAAACCCATGTTGCGGGAACTCCAGGTACTATTGGTGGATGCGCCGGACTTGGCATATCCTACCGGACGAGCCTTCCGATTATATACCGTCAACAACAACGCCCAGACTATATGGACGATAAATGTGGCGTATAACAGATAGGAGGTAGTTTTGATAATGGGGTTTGTCGTAATGAACTGAGCATAAATATTAAATGCCTGCCCCCCATCGTCTTTTAACAACTGAAGGTTACCGATAAGGTGAACTAATAAAAATATAATTAAAAAGAGGCCAGTAGCTGCCATTAGCAACTTTCGGCCCAGGGTGCTGGACAATGCATTTGTGAACCAACTCATTTTTGCGCTGTGTAAGGTCTGTGGTTAAATTTTTTCGTATCAAAGTTACACGCGCAGGGACTATCTTCCAATAAGATGTACTATTTTGACCAATTCTAAATTGAAGTAAATCTGAACAATTATAATAGATGTTTAAAAGACCCGTATCAGCAATTCGTAAGCCACAACGAACACGCTGAGAATAAAAATTATCAATGTGAAACACCAACCGTTTTCACAGCAAACCAGACATCGGGATGTAAAAAAGTTTTTCATACCTTCATTCAATATGCCAGGTAATATTCAATGGTCATGCCAGCAATGAAAACGACGCTGATTGCGTCTATTGACGGTTATCAAAGAATATGCTCTTCCCATTTTGGGATAATTTCCCTAAATGAGACATTTTCGCATCATGGATCTATCTTCTCAAGACTATTTGTATCTGCTGATATTTTTGCTTTCCGCCGGTTTCATCCTGGATATTTGGCTGGATGTTCTCAATCTTAAAAATCGCCGGGAAGAGCTGCCGGAATCGGTTGCCGGGTTTTATGACCGGGAAGAATATCGCCGTTCATTGGCTTATCAATCAGCGCTGACACGTTTCGGCTTTGTCACTTCTACATTTAGCTTTTTATTCACCTTGCTGCTCTTGATTTTTGGCGGGTTCGGATTACTGGATCAATTTCTTCGCGTGTACATTCAGCAGCCTATTTTACTGGCACTTGCTTTTTTTGGTATCCTGGCTGTGCTCTCCGACTTGATTTCAATTCCTTTGCAGTATTACAGGACTTTCGTAATTGAGGAGCGTTTTGGCTTTAATAAGACCACGCTGAAGACTTTTCTGCTGGACAAATTGAAGGGATATGTTTTGGGTGCTGTGCTTGGCGGCGGACTCCTCGCTGCCCTGATCTGGTTTATTTCCAACGTTGGAGAGTCGTTCTGGCTTTATTTCTGGGGGATTGCCGCGGCCTTTATCCTTCTTGCCAATGTCTTTTACACCTCCCTGATTGTTCCGCTGTTTAATAAACTAACCCCGTTGTCGGATGAATCCCTGATGAACAAAATCGAGGCCTATTGCCAGGAGGTTTCGTTTCCAATCAAAAATATACTGGTAATTGACGGCTCAAAGCGAAGTACGAAGGCCAATGCCTTCTTGTCAGGCCTGGGCCGTAGTAAAAAAGTGGTGCTATATGATACCTTGCTGGAGAATCATTCGGACAGTGAACTTGTCGCCGTGCTGGCCCATGAAATAGGGCATTACAAAAAGCATCATATCGTGATCGGCTATATTCTATCCCTCCTGCAAACCGGATTGATGTTATATATCATGTCTTTCGTGATTTTTCAGCAGGAGTTGTCTGTTGCCCTTGGTGGTACCGAATGGGCCATACATTTGAATCTCCTGGCTTTTGGGTTGTTGTATTCTCCGATATCCACGCTTCTGGGGATTATCAGTAACTACATAAGCAGGAAAAATGAATATGAGGCCGATGCCTTCGCCGGAAGCACCTACGATGCAAACAGCTTGCAATTGGCCCTAAAAAAACTTTCAGTGAAAAGCCTGTCGAATTTATATCCGCATCCGGCCTATGTATTTGTCCATTATTCGCACCCGCCCCTATTGAAGCGTCTCAAGGCGCTTGATCAACTACAGGCTGCCCGTTCGTAGCCCAATCTTTCCACCCGATGTAAAGACAGCCGACAAAAATAATAAGCATTAGAACCGAAGAAACAAGGATTATCGTGTCTCCGACATAATAGGACGATGGCCTGAATTCCATATGTATCGTGTGTTTCCCGGCAGGGATTTCAAGTGCCCGCAAAACATAGTTTGCGCGCAACAGGTTGGCTGGCTGCCCATCAATCGTCACTTCCCATCCCTCAGGATAATAAATTTCAGAAAATACCGCCAGGCCGTTGCCGTTCATATCAGCAGAATAGGTAATATCATCCGGAGAATAATCCGTTACCGAGATAGATCCTGCCGATGAGAAATTTGTATTCTCCAGGTCAAACTGATTCGTGTTTATGACAGCCTGCCTGCGGGTATCGATCTGGCAGGTTTGCTGTATTTCTTCATCTGCATCTCCCACCTTTACGACGTCCTCAACCAGCCAGGCATTGCCGAGGGCGGATGGATTCCGAATAAGATTGCTTTGTTCAGACCCATAGACGAAATACTTTGTGTTCAGCATATTAATTACCCCGAATTGGGTGAGATCAGGTGTTCCTGTTTGAAATGCATTGATAAGCTCCTGGGTTTCCGGCGAAATGCAATATTCTATTAAATCCTGATAACGTCGCATTTTAGCACCATGGTACCCTCCCAGCGAGGCATGATAATAAGACGTACGGGCTTCATTAAACGGATTACGCAGTTCATATACCCGATATCCCTGGTCGGTATCTTTCAGGATTTCCTGATCCACCGGTGTTGCCACAAAAAAGCCATTATCGGAAGCGCGACGATAATTATCCTGGGTAAAGTATCGTGCGTCAACACTCCACATATCAGCCAGTATCAGCACGGTCAGAATGCCTGCGAAAAGGCCAAAGGAAATTTTCTTTCGCATGTGAAAATAGAGGGCGGCAGCGGCCAACACAATAAATACAAGTGTCCTGAGCGCATCCGCCTGAAGCAGGTCCTGCCGGTCTGCTGTGATGGCATTTAAAAACCAATCCGGCAATTGTTCTTCTCCGGCACGAAGGAAATCTGCTGATCCTGCAAAAAGTAAAATCATTAATGACAATCCACCTGTGATGCCAAGGGCAATCAGAAGCTTTTTACGTTTCGCCTTGGCATTATCAGACGCCAGGAAGGCTTCCAGACCGACAAACCCCAACAGAGGCATGACAAAAAGCGACAGGATGATGGCAAACGTTACCGACCTGAATTTATTGTACCCGGGAAAATAATCAAACATGGCATAGTTGAACGCCTCCCAACTACTTCCCCAACTAAGCATAATGCCAAGGGCAAAAATCAGGGAACACCACAGCACCATCTTTCTGGGGGCATAAAAAAGGCCAATGACAAAAAGGAAGCATATGATGGCGCCGGCATAATAGGGTGCCGATGCTGATTGAGGGCCCCAATAGGCCGAAGTGTACCTGGCCAGTTGGTTTGCTAATTGCGGATTATTGGCCTGCTGTAACGCTCGCCGAATCTCCCTGTCCTCGGCTGAAACCAGGAAATTCGAACTGCTCCCGCCATAAAAGTTAGGAATCAGCAAGGTCATGGGTTCGTAAATTCCTGCACTATATTCAAAGGCATAATCGCGTTTTAGGCCACTGGTATTTTCTCCTGCTTCCTGATCGGCCTTCAGTTCGGATACCCCGCGCATGGAATATTGACTGTATTCTGAAATTGCCCAGAATTTGCCGTAAAATGTACCCAACCCCACAATGGCGGCAAGGAATAGAAGCATCGCGCGCATGGCGAAAGGCTTTAATTGTCCGTTCCGAAGAGCACTTATCAGACTGACAATCCCATAAACCGCAATGATGAATAGCAGATAATACGTGATCTGCAAGTGATTCTCCCGCAGATGCAACGCGACGGCCAGTGTGGTTAAGCCAAACCCAACCCATTTATTTCTGTTCAGGCAAGTATGGATGCCTGCTATGACCAAAGGCATAAACGCAATGGCGCCGATACGCGCATTATGACCGGCCCCAAGGCCTATCAGCATATAGGAGGAAAGGCCAAATGCAAGGGCACCGGCAATCGCCAGCCAGGGGCGCACCCGAAACGCCAGCAACAGGATGTAAAAGCTTATAAAAGCCGCAAATATATTACGAACGGGGTGCGGCAAACCGAGGGATAAAACAATCTTAGTGGTGGTTACAATATCATCATTCCAGTCCAATTCAACGAGATAGGATGGCATACCACCAAACATGGAGGTAGTCCAGAGCAATTCATCGCCCGTTTCTTCCCTGTGCTCAATTGCTTGCTGCGCACTTCCTTTCCATTGCTTGATATCATACTGGTCAAGCGATCTGTTTTTAAAGAAAACCGGATTAAAAAACAGGACCGTGACCAGGAAAAAAACCAGGACAGCAATCAGGTGTGGGAGAATATGATGACGAAAGTTAAGTTGATGCATAATGATGAATTGAGGTCTACAAATTAGTCAAGATTACTCGCCATAAAAAAATATTTTTAGAACCACTGTACAACCTGATCCCAGAGAATTCGTGCGCCTGCGATTAATATGACCAAAGCCGTTGTTCTGCGCACCATCAGCTGATTGAATTTTAATACTGACATTCTGGAACCAATTTGTCCACCTACCAATACAGCTACCAACAAGGGCCAGGACCAGGAAAAATCAACCCGGGGTGCATATTGAATCCATTGTCCTGCCAGACCCGCTGCGGAATTGACCAGGATGAAAAAACTGGCAGTTGCGGCAATTCGCTTCGGAGAATCCCACCGCAGCAAGTTCAGTATCGGTGAAAGAAATATCCCGCCACCTATACCGACGAGTCCGGATAACAAACCAACCCCGCCGCCAATTACGCCGGTGCGGATAAAATGCGGTTGGGTGTCCGGTGTCTCCTCATTATGTTCAGGTTTCCGCCACATGAGAAATGAGGCCAGCATCAATGAAATCCCGAGCAGTGTCAGCAATGTTTTTTCCCGGATCGGCAACAGTCCGCCTACAAATGCCATGGGAACACTGAAGAGGATAATCGGAATTACTTTGCGCAAGGAAAGCAACCCGCTTCTGTAGAAAATCCAGCAGCCCCCTGACACCACGATGATATTACACATCAGCGCGGTAGATCGCAATAAGAACGTATCCACACCCGCCAGAACCATTAGCGCCAGGTAACTGCTTCCACCGCCGAAACCTACCGTGGAATACAACATGGCAACAAAAAAGAAAAGGAGAACCAGAATCCAGGATACTTCCATTAGTTGCCAATTAGTGACATCGACGTGCTTGGGATGAAAAATGATTTCATGCTTTCAAAAATAGTAAATGGAACTGAAATTAATGAAAAAAGAAGTGATGAGCGTTTATTATCTCTCATGCAATTCACCACAAAACACAAAAGAGAACCTGTTTTAATCTTTCCCGCAGCTACAACTCCTGGTACTTATCGTTCCCTGCAGAATGTTGTCGTAGAAATACCTTTCTTTCTTCGGGGGTTCGAATGCTTTTCAATTTTGAGAATTGCTTGCTTTCCAGGGGAATTATTGTCGCATTATTACGTCGGATGAATTCATCCACCGAGGAATTTTTTTTAGCAAATTCGGACAAGGGGTCAAAAACCCCGGACTCCCAAAAGGATAGATAGGGCTCCAGGTGACCCTCCTCATCTGAAAAACAACTAATCAAAGTATCCGGGTCCCTGAACCGGATGAGCCGGTGCATGACCGCCCGGTCGATTCCCGGTTTGTCACAGGCCATAATCAGCCATGTCTTCTCAGGATGCATTTTTATGGCAGAATATATGGCCGTTAAGGGACCTGTACCGGGATACACATCCGCAATCTGGAGATCCTCCGGAACGTCTTCCAATTCATTCTCATGATTCATGGAGACAAAGACTTTATCACAAAATGGAGCCAGAAGAGACGAACAATAAGCCCACTGCGGACGGTCATAATAGATCAGCTCAGCTTTTGATGTACCCATTTGCCGATTGTCCCCTCCTGCCAATACAAGTCCGTAAATTCCTCTATCCCACATAATGATCCAATTAAGCGCGTATTCGTGCGATCTGTTTGTTTTTCAATTATACAATAATAAGCAAATGATCGCTTTAGCGGAAGTTTGGCGTGATGTCCTGTGAGAATTGTCCATGGAAATCAAATGTTACGATGAATGTTGGCCCCACAATGGACGCCATACATCCCGTTGAATTAGTCCATTCAGCTCACAGAAAGATGCTCAGGACAAATAGAACCCTCCTGGATTCCTTATGAAATTCTGAAATAAATCCCTGCCAGGAATATCCGGCCGATAATCTTGCTGTCGCCTACCATTTAACTCATGAATTCATTAATTTTGCCGTCCATAAATTCGTGAGATATGTTCGATAACTTAAGTTACAAGCTAGACAAAGCATTTCAGACCCTTAAAGGTCAGGGCAGTATTACTGAAGTAAACGTGGCCACCACTGTCAAAGAAATCAGGCGCGCCCTGATCGATGCTGACGTCAATTACAAAGTAGCCAAAGAGGTAACGGATGAGATCAGGGAAACCGCGCTGGGCAAAGATGTATTGACCTCTGTATCACCGGGACAATTACTCACGAAAATCACCAACGACGAATTGACCCAGCTAATGGGTGGTTCGCACGAAGAAATCAATATTACCGGTAATCCGGCTGTTATCCTCATTGCGGGTCTCCAGGGTTCAGGTAAAACTACCTTCTCCGGCAAGCTGGCGAATTACCTGAAAAAACAGGGACGCCAGGTACTTCTGACTGCCTGCGATATTTACCGGCCAGCCGCCATCAATCAGCTTCAGGTACTTGGCGAACAAATTGGAGTTGAAGTTTATGCGGAACCAGAGAACAAAAACGCGGTCGATATTGCCAACAATGCGATTCGCCACGCCAAGCAGAACGGCGCGAAAGTAGTCATCGTGGATACTGCCGGACGTCTGGCAGTAGATGAGCAAATGATGGAGGAAATAACCTCCCTGAAAAAAGCGCTCAATCCATCTGAAACACTGTTTGTGGTGGATAGTATGACCGGTCAGGATGCCGTAAATACCGCTAAAACGTTTAATGAACGCCTGGATTTTAACGGTGTTGTATTAACCAAACTGGATGGTGATACACGCGGTGGTGCCGCGATTTCCATTCGACGCGTAGTGGATAAACCTATCAAGTTTATCAGTACCGGAGAAAAAATGGATGCCATTGACAAGTTTCACCCGGACAGGATGGCCAACCGTATTCTCGGTATGGGAGACGTCGTATCTCTGGTAGAAAAAGCGCAGGACACATTTGATGAGGAAGAAGCCCGTCGTCTTAATAAAAAGATTCGTAAGAACCAGTTTGACTTCAATGATTTCCTTTCACAGCTTGAGCAGATCAAGAAAATGGGAAATATAAAGGACCTGATGGGAATGATCCCGGGAATGGGGAAAGCATTGAAGGATATTGACGTAGATGATGATTCCTTTAAGCCGATTGAAGCTATCATCCGATCCATGACCCAGGAAGA
>CAYGOW010000115.1:5883-9693 GCA_964351425.1 uncultured Roseivirgaceae bacterium | reverse complement strand
CTGTGCATCAAACTCGACGGGAACTAAAAAATACTTTAATGCATCCCCATAAAGAAAAACCATTAATCCGTCAGACAGATGGCTCCATAATCTTTCATCTTCCAGTAAGTCATAAGCTGGTTCGAGATAGGTGTTGATTTGCTCACCGGATAATTTATACGCAGAAAGTTTTTTGGCGATTTCCTGTAATTGATTCTTGTATAGAATTTTATCCTCTTTGATTCCTTCAGGTCCACCGGCACGATGGGTCGGTACATATATACTGACACAATGTGGTTCGTGAACCTCCGCCAGTTCATTGAAATTGGATGAATTAAATAGTGTCATTATTAGCTTATTTTTAATTGGTTAACGCTTTTTCCTTTACAGCATTCTTCTACTAGTAAAACAGGTGAAAAGCGTTTTTAATTTGCTCTTTACCCTTTTTATTGGCAAAATCATGCCAGGATAAATTCTCCGTTAAAAGCGTCTGAGAGGAAGGTTGGACAGGGCCTGGGTAACATTAATTCCACAGGATGTTACATTTACGCCACACTGGAAATCATGGGGATTTCCGTATCCAGCAGGCGGGAAAGATTTTGCAGCGATCGGTTTATTTGTTCTTTATCAAGCTCGTTATCAATATGTGCTTTGCAGGAACTTACCAGGCTGAGTACAAACTCAGAAATAGCTTCGCGCTGTTTTCCTTTATCGATATCGGCATAAGCTAAATTCGTCATCATTTCCAGCAATTTCAGCAAGATTCCCGGATCGCTTTTCCCGTATTGGCGAATAGGTGTCAGGTTGCTGTACAATAATGTTTTAAGGGAAATTCCCGGGAGAAATATTCGAACCTCTCCGTGCTCATCCTTCTTAAACCTTTGTTCGAGTAAATGTATCTTTTCAATACATAGAATACTGAGAAGGTCAATTGCCTTTATGGCTGTACCCGGATCATTAATGCCCGGGCTAAGTGCTTTAACCGCAATTTCAGAAATTTGCTTAAAGCCAAACAGGTAGTGGTCACCGATATTTTCCTCCGTGTAGAAAACAAAACAATCCAGGATATCCTTTCTTGTCTCCTCGTCAATTTCCTTATTCACCTTGATGAATGGATAATTCTGAACCATAAAAAACCCGATATTCTCTTCCAGAGAAAGTGAAAAGTCGTGATCATGAGCCAGACCAAGCAAACTATTCATCCGGATTTGCTTGAGGTATCCTGTCCGATTAGATTGGATGCTATGCCATGATGAGGTATCTGGCAAACTCACCATTTCAGATTCATCTACCCGCATGGAATCCATTTTATGCTGGGTGTCTTTGAAAATCTCCTGAATGATATTGTCAACCTGAATGGCTTTGGATATATCATCTATAAAGTAAATAAATAAGGTAAGGGAGGTTATGCCAAAAATCATGGCCACCATAACCCCGATACTCGGCACAAGTGTTTCATATTCTTCGGGGTGGATATTAACAAGGAGAATCAGGCTGAATATAATCGTGCCTAAGTAGAATCCGAGAACAATTTGATGTGATTTCCTGGAGATAAGCCCGGGAATCACACGTGGCGTCAACATGGAAGCAGCCCTGTTGAGTACAATCATAACCATGGAAAAACTGAATACCATGAGTGAAATGATACTACCGACCAGGGTCCCAAGGATTAGTCGCGCATCTTCTTCTGTCTTTACCAAGGCGGGGCCTAAAAACTCCCTGACGCCAAACATGTAATCCTTGTACTCAATCATTAGCATGGCAAGGGCCAACATGAAGAAAATAAACGCGATCAGGGCAGGATAGAAAGCTATGCTACTGGTTATCCGTCTGCTGAATGCAAAGATCAAGTCCTTTAGGGCTTTCATCAGGGGATTATTTTCTTGCTATTTTTTTTGAAAATCATTGCTCGTTAGCTTGATCGGAATTGGATTTCCTTCCTGGTAAATCTTCAGCTCAACAATAGAAGCAGGTAATGTAAATCCTTCTTTCTTCAATCGCTTAAAAACAGCTTCCATGACCTGACTTTTAAATACGGTGATCGAACCAAGAAAGTCCTTTGTATTTATCCAGAAATGTGTTTTCAGGTCCACCGTACTTACACCGAAATTATTGATGATCACAAAGGGCTTCATACCAGTGATTTCAACAATGTTTGATAAATGAGATATTTCTTCAAGGATCACCTCCACGGCACGTGTTACGTTATCTTCATAATCAATCCCAATGACAAAATCATGACGCATCAACCCATCCCTGGTGAAATTCGTCAGGGTATTCTTGACCATGATCGCATTTGGGACGAAGATATCGCGACCATCAAAGGTTCTGATATGGGTATTTCGGAAGTCAAGGGATTTAACGGTCCCGGTAAATGAATCGATCTGAAGAATGTCACCGATAGAAAATGGGCGGGAAACTGCCAAAAGGAATCCGGCGATGAAATTTTCTCCAATATCCTTGAAAGCAAACCCCAACACAAGAGCACCAACCCCTGCACCTGCCAGTATGCTGCTCGCGGCTTCGGATAATCCAACCTGCCCGAGAAATAAAATGATTCCTAAAAGGACAATGACCAGAAACGTTATGCGGGCAATGAAATTGACCAATAATGGGTCAGCAACCCGTTTACCCAACCTGGCTCGAATAAGTCTCCGGCTAAAATACCCGGCTGTAATAAATAAAAGAAGAAGGATGATGCCTACTGTAATTTCAGGTGCCCTGGAGACCATGGACTCCCAAAAATCTGTAAAGGCTCTTTCAAGCTGTTTTCCCATTTTTTATTTCTGCTTCGTCGGAGGCACTACAGCCCTTCATTTCGGTTGCTTTCCGAGGGCTCGCCTTTTTTTGATTTAATCCCTTCAATTTCAATATCTTTTGAAATTAAGTTTAAGGGAGAAGTCACAAAATACACATTGTCACCAACCATTGCAATGGGAGTCTTGACCATTTCGGGATGTTGGGTCAATAATTTCAACCATTGGTCATCACCGAAGCTTTTTCCTTTAACCTCTGACAAATAATAGTCTGCATTGGTATCCACTAATTCATTTACCGGTATGTCCATTTTAGAAGCTAATTCAGCGAATTGACGCTCGGTCAGATTTGACTTGGCCAAATCCTTTTCGTTCAATGCTAAATCCTGGGCTTCGGCATATCCTAATGTTTCTCTGTCCCGCTTTTTTTGGGAGTTATAATACAGTTTGAATTCGTTATTTTTAGTTTCCATTTTTACTCTGTTTTTTCAATCGTATGTAAATTCATTTGAGATAATTTTTCCCCGCCCTTAATTCCAAAATCCAGGGTTCTGATAGGGAATGGTATAGTAATCTCATGCTGGTCAAAGGCATTCTTAATATTTTTGATAGCAGCATTACGCATGCTGAGAAATCCCGGTTGGTCCGGATATTCAATCCAAAATCTGATATTGAAATTAATCGAACTACTTCCAAACTCCGTGTAGTCAAAAACGGTATCCTCTTTTCGGATCACCCCATCCATCGAGTGAATGGTTTCGAGCACCAGGCTTTCAACTTTGGATAAGTCATCCCCATATGAAACACCCACGATAAGATCAATACGCCGATGACCTAATATGCTATAGTTGGTAATATTACTCTGTAATACATCTTTGTTTGGAATGTAGACTTCCTGACCCTGAAAAGTCTGGACAATGGTTGCACGCAGGTTGGTTCGGGACACCTTACCCATTATTCATTACCCATTGTTCCTTGCTCCTTTTTCATTGAAAAAAGCGCAAGCAGAGGGGGCAGCAAGAAAGTGACCGGCACGGCACTGGTGTGGGAAAGGAGTTGGTCGCGGGGAAAGAGG
>CAYGOW010000115.1:0-5873 GCA_964351425.1 uncultured Roseivirgaceae bacterium | reverse complement strand
CTGCTATATCCTGAAATGCAAAACCCAGCGCCAACCCAACAACACCAACACCGGCAAGTAGTGATAAAACCGCCTGCTTCAGACCTAGTACATCAAGAATTACAAACAGGCCAAGACCCAGGACGGCGTAATAGGTAATGGCTGAAAGCAGATCCCTGATGGTTTTGTTGGAATCCGTTTTTCGTAACGCTTTGACTACAACCTTTCTAATGACCTTGCCCAGAATAACAAACAGGATCATCAAAATAAGGGCTACAAACATGTTCGGCAACAATTCGATAAACCCATTGGCCCATTGTTCAAATTTACCAGTTATCTTTTCAATTGGTTCCTTAATTTCTATTTCCATGAAGCTGAGATTCGATGATATAACAAACCCCTGAATTGCTCCAGGGGTTTTTCACTTATGAAGTGGTGGTTTTTACAGTTCGGCTATTTTTGCCTTCAATTGTTCTTTTGTCTTTCCGGTCTTCTTTTGAATACGACCGAGCATTTCATCAAATTTTCCTTCCGAGTAGGTCAGATCATTGTCTGTTAACTCACCGTATTCTTGTTTGAGTTTACCTTTAAGTTGATTCCAATTTCCTTTTAATTCTTCACTATTCATATCTATCTTCATTTTTGGTTTTGGGTAATAAATTTTAGGCCGGAATGACGAATGTTTAGGCCTCTACCTTTGCATTGTCTTTGGCCTTACTAATTGCCTTACGTCCAGCCCTGGCGTAGTCGTCAAGCATGGCGTTATACTTTCCTTTCGCTGCTTCCAGAGATTCTGCGACAGCGTCAGTTATCGAATGCCTCAACTTATCCGTTTCTTTGGTAATTTTCTTTCTGGTTTTTTCACCATCTTCGGGTGCAAGTAATAAACCGGTTACAGCTCCTGCTAATGCACCAACGGCTACTCCTAGAATTACTTTTGTTGTATTATTCATTTCTTTAAAATTTTACGTTAAACTTTCTTCCTAATTAGTTATACGAAATAACTCCTCATTTAGATTATGATTTATTCGAAATCACTTTCACATTTTTTAATGAAAATTTTGTACCAATTGGGCTGAGCCTGCTCAGGACCAGTTCTTACCATAGTGGATGTAGAAAAAAATGCACACTTATGTAGAGCTACTGCATTTACACCTCAGTAACTAAGGTTAATATGGGTGCATGACCATGGCACGGCTTTCGTAGTTATAAGGAAAAAGATTATGAAAAATCATCATTTAACTTCGCTCAGTCAGGTAATCAAGGACCTCAAACAACAGGGATATAAAGCTGACTTCATGTTTCGGAACGGGAAACTGGAGGATATGGAAACAGGAAATTGTTTCAAAGCTGATCAGCTTACCATTCTCGAAGAATATCGCTTTGAGGGAGAAACAAACCCTGACGACATGTCTATTTTATACACGATTAAAACGTCCGATGGTATGAAAGGGACTATCAGTACACCATACGGTTCCAATGCCAATGTTGAATTGGACGAATTTCTAAAAGAGGCTACCTGGATCGCCTGATTAAAACATAAAGCCAAGATTCAGGTAGACCCGTGTGTTTTTCTCGGCCCGGGCGACGCCCAGTGTGGTCACAAACATGCCGAATGGTCGCAGAAAAACGCCACCTCCAAACGATGTATGCCATTTTCTCGAATCCATGCCATCGTTCCAAACTCTGCCATTATCTAAAAATGCATAGGCACCGATCTGAACGGGCACAAAGTAGAATGGTAAATTTACAATCGGGGCTCTCACCTCAATGTTTTGATATAATGCTGAACGGCCGCTGTAACGATCACGTGCCAATCCTCGCACCGTGCCTTGCGTGTTGAACCCACGATTACCGCCAATCGTTTGTGCCTGGTAAAAATTGAAATCGCCACTATTCATTCCCCCACCTATTCTGGCTGCAATGGTCATTTCGATAGGTAGCTCAAGGGTATAAAATCCTCTCAATTCGGTCGACCAGGAACTTAATTTTGATTTACTGTTGTTGGTCTGTGCATTTACCTCCAGGCTGGATATCCACCAAACACCCTCTTCGGGATACTTGATGTCCTCAATGGTGCGCACATCTGAAGTAAATCGAAATCCTAAATAATTATTTCCTTCAAATGCATCCTCAGAGAGATTTGGATCATTGGCGATGAAGGAATCCTCCTGTCGTTTCGCGTCAAGGTGCCAATACTGAGGGCCAAAGGTTATTCTCGAATTTCTTCCGTCCAGGGTGAAGGACGGGTTAATTTTAATCTCATTGTAAAGAACTTCGTAGTAAGAAGGATCTTCCACTATTTCCGTTTCATTTCCATAGCCATAAAAGTTGGAAAAGAAATTAGGCCAGCGAAGCCTCGCATTTACATTTACACCCAGCGAACGAATGACTTTTATAAAATCACCGGTATATTCAAAAGAACCTGCATTTCTTTTCGGACTAACGTGCACCATAAATTCCTGGTGCGACGCATAGGGATACCTGTTGAAGCCATGGGTTGTATATGATACCCCGGCGCCGATGAATAACCGGTCATCTGAATTATACCCAAGCATAGCCATAGGGGCCAGCCTGTCGTAGGCAAATGACTCCATATCATACCGCACGATTTCTTGATTGTGGCTCAGAAGTAAGCGTGTATCATCGTTGTCTTCGGTGACTTCAGTGATCTCATTGCCCGCTTCAGTATCATAAAAGACAGTCATTTTCTCCCATCCATACACGCTGGATGAATTATTTATACGATCATTACCTTCCCCGCCAATAACACGGATAACCGGCGCTTCTTCCGCGGATCCGTCGATGACAAAATGATCCCGGCTCCCAAGTCCGTACAGCCGGATTTCTTCTGTTTCCGGATAATAAAATATGCGCTCGTATATTTGCCTCTCCTTCTCGCCATCCTCATCTGATTCATATACAATCACTTTCGTAATCCCGCCTTGCTGTCTGTGCACCTCAAAATACTCACTATCATCACGCCCAACGACATCAACTTGTTTTGCTAAAATTTTATAGTATTCCAGCGCCATCTTTTCCAGGTTATATTTCCTGGCCTCCAGCATATCAGTCAACTCCTGTCCGTTTATTGCCTGTATCGTATCAGGCATAAAGGTCATCGCCTCGCGGATCTTTTCATTTGTCAACCGTTCCTGAAGATCCCGCGCCATCATAAGCCAGTCCTCCTGCGCCATCTCTGTCAGAAAACGTCTGTCAACGTAGCGGGCATTATGATTCAACCCGGCAATGTCGCGGGTTTCCGGCTGGAAATCCTGAAATTTCCGCATAGCCCATTTTCTGCTGATGACCCATGGAATTACCCCGTCAAATTTGAAGAGCATATTATCGCGATCTTCCGGGATTGGCCGATACACTGTTTGATCCTCTACCTCAAATTCACCCCAACGGAATTGACCCCCGTGACGGTCCCAGTCATTGATCCATATATCAAATAAACGTAATCGTAAAAACGCTTCCTGATCCACCTCGTTGTCCTGATCCTCGCGCAACGCTTCCAAGACCGTCTCCGTACTGACCGCATTACGTGTGAACCCAAAATCCTCGTAGTCAGACCAGTCCTCATCCGGATCTTCTTCAAGCATAACCAATGCTCCACCATATTCTTTGCGATATTCTCCGAGTTTCTGGTTATCAGGCAAATAATAAAGAACAGGATTCGTGTGATAAATACCCGCAGCATCTCCCAGTGTCGGGAGAATATACGGACCGTAGGGATGAGATGCGGATATCTGATCCTGCACAATTTCATCTGCAAAAGAATATTGTAACGGTATAGGAAGAACCGGTGTTGGGTCTTTTTGAACGGATCGAAGAGAATACAATTTTCCGTCACCACCCTTAAGCTTCAGGCTATAGGTCTGCATTCCTCCACCCTTCTCCAGGATACTCAATCCGCCGTGCACCGCGTTCAAGTCAAGCACCGGCACCCGCACAGGTGTATTCCAGATATCCCTGTAGTGATCCCCAAACCAGAAACGCTTGAATGCGTTGGCTTCATAAATGCCTCCGGCACGAACAACCACATAATTCCCTTCCTCTGACTGACGTATGACCGGCTGCTGAACCGCCCCTTTAGCGTTGGGGTTGTAGAAGACTTTACAGCCAGATTGACCGAGTAAAACAGTCAGAAAAATAAAAATGAACAGTTTGTTATGCGGGTTCAGATTAATGATTATTTGTGTATATGAAAATAACAATAAAAGCGACGACGGACAATGTCAGTCCAATCATAAATACATTGTAGGAAATAGAAAGCAGGCGATATTTTTCCTTCAGTACAATCCCGAGGTTATAAAGATCAATGGACATGCTGTCATACAGTCTCTTTTGATCTGTTTTTAATTTATTGAGGTATTCAATAAAATCATTTTTAGGAATACCCAAAAAATTACCGAAATACAGTAAGCTGATCTTATTATCCTTTACTTCCTCCATGTCCACTTTTCTTTCAGTCACTTTTGGCCGGGCGGATAATACTGCAAATAGTACAGATATCAACGAGCCAACCAGCAAAACCAGAATGGGAATGGTATAACGGAATCGCTCCACGGTAAATCCCTGCGAAATCGACAGACTTGCCCCTGACAGGGTTACGATGACTGAAATAAGAATAGTATTTATACTAATCATCATATTGGCCTTGCCGTCGGCGATGGCACTAAAATTTATGTGGGCGCGATAGTTATTGCGGTATAAGGTATCAATGCCTCTGCCAAAATCCTTGCCTGTCTTTTTACGAGTCGTAACCTTCCTTGCTTTAATGATATTGCTCCGCTGCTTCTTAATATTCTTCACCCTTCGCTTACCGAATTCCTCATTCGCTTCCTTTGTTAAGAAAGGATGATTGACCATGAATTCGTACTGGTTTTTTTCCCAGTTTATTTCAGAGTATTTTTCGCCATGTTCCTTCTCCCATTCAAGACGATACAGTGCTCCCTTGCGAAAGAATCGCTTACGCCCAATGTGGGACAAATCAGCATCATGCAATATTTCGGCTAATTCACCATCAATTTTCGCTCCCGCACGGGTACTATGAATAAGTTCAGATACTTCCTGAATTAATTTTTCAGACTGGTTTTTGTCTCTTAACCAGTTCGTGGCTATCCGGCTACTTTCTTCTTCGTGATTTTCAGAACTCCGGACAAAACCGGTATCATGAAACCAGGCGGCGAGTAACAACTTGCTCATATTTCCTTGTGACAGGCCTCGCTTCTCACCAAGGAGCTGACAAACTTCCACGACGTCTTCCGTATGATTTATGTTGTGATACTGTATGGTATCAGGTAAGCTCTTTTTCAGTAAGTCTCTAACATACGATGCTGCCGCATCGATCAGACTGTTGGTATCTTGTTTTTTTTCAGACATGCTGATCTTTTTAATCGACTGTTATTTCCTGTTTCCGCCGTCTGCCCCGGGCTTAACCTTCTGTCAACCTTTACATATTTTTAGCTTTGGTAAAGGCACTTCTCCCCGCTTCGGATAATCTGCGACGAAAAGTTTAAGATAAGGAAAAGTGCGGACGTTTCTTCTGTTTATCGCCAGCCAATGCGTTTATTCGTACCCAGGAATGCATAAAAAAAGCAAGGCGGCTTCTGTCCGCCTTGCTTGAATCATTTAGCTTCCGATTACTGGACGAGCGACCTGTCAAACTCTTCCAGCTGATTAACAGCACCCTCTATCATTTTCCGTTGGGCTGTCAATCGCTCAGTAATATAGTCAGGCATATCTTTCATCCTTAAAAGCGTATCATAGTGCTCGAGCAGGTATCTCTCGCCCCGAATGGCTTCTTCCATCCGACGCTCATCTTCTGCATCTGAAACGTTAGCCTTTATTTCCATCCACGTCCGGTGAAAATAACCTTTTACGGTTCC
>CAYGOW010000114.1:0-9758 GCA_964351425.1 uncultured Roseivirgaceae bacterium | reverse complement strand
CACGAACCTAAAATGAGTACATTTCTTTTCTAGTTAGTGAGCTTCCGGTAATAACTGAATATATTCTTGATGAGCAGACGGTACTGATAGAGTAACAGGAACCCTGCCATGAATGAAATAAAGATTACCGAATAAGGTATCAGGTTTTCCGCATTGAAATAAAAATAGACCACATTGACGGTGATGGCCATTAGTACTGATAGTGCCAGGGTATAGAAAAGGCGAACCCCATCTCTGAGACCGGTATAGCGGACAATTCCGGCATAGCTTCTGGTCAGGATAACTGCCACCAAGAGACAAATGACATTGACAAGAATGCCAGTCCATGGCTTATAACGAACGATTACACTCCATTCAAAATTAAAACGAAGGAGATAACCCAAGAAAGTAGAAAAGGTCATCATCCCCATATCAATGAGGATAATGACCCATCTAGGCAGGATCCTTAGCTTTAGAATAAGTTGCGTAATCAAATTACTCCTTTTTCCTGTTCGAAATTAATTTTCCCGTACCAAGACCAGCTCCCGCCAGCAACAGCCATTCAATTCCTGTCAACGGAACGGGTTGATCCGGATCCCCTCCCGGGTCACCTGGTTGAGCCATTAAACTTCCAAATGACAGGGTTGAGAATACTACTAATGAGATGAAAAATATTCTTAATTTCATTATTCTTTGATAATTCGGTGAATATATCTCTTATCACCTGTAATAACACTTATTATATACACTCCTGAAGATAAAGAATTCAAATTTAGTTGCTTCGTCTCACCTGGGGCAACCTCGGGAATAATAATCTGATTCTTACCTTGTAAATCTATCAGTTCAATCCTAACATTTCCAACCGATGGATCAATAATATTGAAATTCACGAAATCCGCAGTCGGGTTCGGGTATACCCTGAACATTGATTGGAATTCTTCTGTACCTGTGACCGTATAGGCAATGGATGCGGTTAAGAGACAAGTACCGTTAGTTATTTCAACAGAGTATTCACCTGAAGTGGAAGGAGTAATGGATGATTCATTCGCCCCGTCAATAGGATTTCCATTCAGGAACCATTGAATTCCATCGGAGTAATTGACGCTAAGCATATTTGCCTCAACCGTAATTTCCGGCGTGACACCTGATTTATCAAGCGTCAGCGAGAATCGACCTGGCGCATAACTTTCTTCCGTAGCGGTAATTGTGAAATCATAAGACCCTTCTTCCGTCAGGTCAATTGCTTCACCAGTAAACTCATCATTCAGAATAATCTTGACTGATTCAGTAAAGGTTTCCAGCCCACCCAGATCGATCGTATAGTCGCCACTTTCAGTATTTCGAATTTGAAGAGGAACGTTCAGTTGACAGAAATTAGTATTCAGTCCATTGATTGAAAGCAAATCTCCCGATGTGGTAACACTGGCCAGATCAAATATTTCGTTAGGTAAATTGTAGGCATCTTCACTGCTTACAAACTCATTATCGAAGTCTTCACCAAAATAAAGAACGATTTCGTCCTTCATGCCACTGTGTTTAAGATTTACACGGAGCTGATCAAGCGGTGCAGACCGGAAGAATTCGGCTGAATTATTTCCGGATTTTCCAGCTTCGGTAAGTTGCAATTGCGGACTCGCAGCATTGGCTTTTACCCAAAAACCCTGGCCTGAAGCAATAATTCCTGTGCCCCCATTGGCCCCGACACCATTCACATAACTGGCATAAAGCCCCCCGTTTCCATTATCTCTGATGTATACGGCATCATCCAGATTAGTCCTTGTCCATGCCCCGGCATTTGTCCAGTCAATGGCTGAAGCATAAGGGTTACCAACCAGGTTCCATCCATCATTGCCGGGATCACCGGTATCCGTATAGGTTACCGGAAGCACCTGGTCATGTGTATTGGGAGAACCTACCAAATCAATGATTGTAGGTGTGTCTGTGTTTCTGATGAATCCTGCATATCCTAATCCGTTAACCAACGTCTCAGCATTAGAAGTTTGTGGATACGCAACATACCCGTCATCAATTCCACCGGCAAATGATTCATCGTAGAAATAAAACGATGGATCCGAGATTACGCCGGATATGACATCAGCACCGGTAAACGATCCTGTTATAGGAAAGTCATCTTGCAACTGTGATACGGCAGGTTGATTTACCGGAGAAGAAATATATCGGTACATTCTGAATTCCGGAGGCATGTATCGCTGAGAAATCACATTACCAACGATGGATGCAGAAGCAGGTAGAACACCGATGTTCGCCGTTTCGTCAGCTGTCGAAACAAGGACAAAATCATTCCCATTGGTATTGAACGTTACTCCTGCGTTCATATTCAGGGTTCCATTCAGGTTGGCTGCACCGGATAAAGTTTTTGTGCCCGTACCTGCATGCAACAAATTATTATAATCAAAACCAGCTACATTCTGCGAACCTCCATTATACGAAATGGTACTTCCTGTAACAGTATATGCATTGGTACCCGGAGTGAACGTACCACTTATTCCCACGGTACCTGAAGCAGGAAGCACACGATCACCTGTATTTGAGGAAACCAGGTTCGCAAAGTTTCTGGCAGGTATATTTTGTAGTTGAGCGCTATTAAAATTAACGATACTTCCGGTTCCCACGATAAAGTTTGTCGGGAATTGCGGGTTCTGCGCAGCTATTTCAACTGTATGGCCGGCAACCGAGGATATATTGAGCGTACCTGTACCGCTGATACCTACGGACCCGGAACCAGAATGAGTGAGCGACAATGTCTTCGGTGCGCCACTTGACAATGTCAATGTTCCGTTTACGATTAACTGGCCACCTGTGAATGTTTTATCTGCTGTGATAAAGGTAGTCGAGAATACTGCTATGACGAATCCACTGGTAGAATTCAAATTAATCTGACCTGTACCGGTAATAAAGGTGGTTGTACCCGTAACCTGCAAAATCCCGGAAGAACTATTCTGAGTGATCGTTCCATCAGACTGAATACCAGCCCGGAATGTTTTTACGCCGGAACCTCCAAATTGAGCCGTTACACCAACCGGAACAATCAATCGTCCAAGAATTTCTAGTGTACTGGCATCACCGTACGTAGGTGCGGACTGTCTTATCACGAAAACTGGTACTCTTGACTGAGGAGTACCCGGGAAATAAGTCCCTGAAGCAAACGAAGAAGGTGCATTCCAGAGAAAATCAGCACCATCCTGCCAGGTAACCCTTGTCGAGCGTCCATAAATACTCTGATCGTTCGTATTATCCCTGATTTCGATTATACCGGTCGAATTCACGTTGACAGTTCCCAGTAATTGTGGCTGGGAAGTCGCGCCGGATTGAATAAACCGGCCATTGATGATCATGTCAGTTCCAGGCCCGTTAGTAAGAATGAAATTACCTGACTGCCGGTCCAGCGTACCATTGATCGTCAACTCATCGACCTCCCGCAACCCATTTGAGGTAATTACATGAGTGGCTTGAATTTCGATGGGTCCGGAAAGATTAGACGGAATACTCGAGGCTGGCACCCACGGGGCATTTCCGTCTGCTGAAAACTCCCAGGTCGCCAGGTCTGACCATGCCCCACTACCCGTAGTCCGGTAGTATTCAGGGGTAATATCGTTATCTTCAATAGTTATAGTAGCTTGACTCGGCGTACCAATGACGGCATTGTTACCTCCAGTTGGATTCGAAATGCCAAAGATCACGGTTTCGTCGCCCTCGACAATGTCATCGTCTGTAATGTCAATAAACACCGGGACACCCAGTGCTCCGGCTGGAATCGTTACTTGCTGCGGGACAAAATTCCCCACATCACTGGCATCGCCCGTACCGCCGACAATTTCGAGGTCTACGACGGTAGCTTGCGATAAGCTGGGGTTATTAACCGCTACAAATAAAATAGTGGAACCATCACCTTCATTGACGGTTTGCTCTTCAGGCGCCAAATACACACTTGTCTGACCGCCAAAAGGGGTTAATGAAAAATCATCTACCGCTAATCCATGTTCACTGGCAAACATATTCGCAGGCATAACATCTTCATCAACCCATCGAATCCAGAAATTTGCTCCTTCAGCAATATTCAACCCGGAAATGGTAAATGAAATGGCAGTAGAATTTGTGTTTCCATCAATTCCACCAGCTCCGCTTGTATTCGGACCGGTAAAATGCAGCTGTGATACCTCAATCCATGTTGCCCCGGCATCATCCAAACCAGTTGCATCTGTACTGTAGTAAAATAGTAACCTATCCACCAAACCAACATCACCACTTCTCCATTGTTCGCCGGTATAGCTGATTTGTAAACCTTCTATTGCTCCGTCCGTATTGTTCTGAAATTCACTCCCGATCACCGAAGCGAAATTACTGAATGATGTCCCTCTTAACGTACCAAAAGCCCTTTCTATTGATCCTCCAAAACCGTAGCTTAAGGTATGCGGCACTGAACTTCCTCCTGTACCGGCCACATAAGTAGTATTCGCTGTGGCGCCGGTTTCATAAAGCGCCCATCCCACTGGAAGCTGACTGGAAGTACCTGAACTAGCCAAGCCTTCACCGTCAATATCATCAAAGTTTTGTGAATACTGTGTGCCGTCGAGACTGACCTGTGCCAAGGATGCACTGGCCAGGCCACAGAACAAGAATAAAACAGATAAAAATTTCTTCATAGAGCAATATTAATACGATGTAAGACCTAAGTCAAATTTACATTTTATTCATTCAAGATACTTGAATAAGGCCCACTATTTAAGGTAAAATACTGTTATGTTTATATTATGTCAACAAATATTTCATGTAATCTACCCAGGGGTTTTTAATTTATACCCATTTCGCCGGTTTTGTAACTTCAAACAGCTTTTTAATTTGATTTTCAATACGATTCAATTCATCATTGGTCATGTTGGAACCAGAGGGCAAACATAATCCTTTAGCAAAAATCTGTTCGCATACCTCACCGCCATACATGGGTGCCTCCGCATATACAGGTTGCATGTGCATCGGCTTCCAGACCGGGCGTGATTCAATATTCTCCTTTTCCAGCCCCTCCCGAATAAATTCCGGGGTTGTCCCGCTTAAAACCGGGTCTATCAAAATCGTTGTGAGCCAGCGATTCGCAAACATTCCCGGCGCTTCAGGCACAAAGCTAACCCCCTCCAGGTCACCAAGCATTCTACGGTACCCCTCGTACACCTCCCGGCGCTTGCCAATATGATCGTCCAGCACCTCCATTTGCCCGCGGCCAATGCCTGCCACAATATTGCTCATCCGGTAATTGTACCCGATCTGTGAGTGCTCGTAATGCGGGGCAGTATCCCGCGCCTGGGTCGAAAGGAACCTGGCCTGGTTAATATACTCTTCATTGTCTGAAATCAGAGCGCCGCCGCCTGATGTGGTGATGATCTTGTTCCCATTGAAGGAATATACCCCCATGCACCCAAATGTGCCCAGTTTTTTACCCCGGTAAGTCGCGCCAAGTGCCTCGGCCGCATCTTCAATTACCGGAATCTCATATTTATCTGCAACAGCCATCAATTCGGTCATTTTTGCCGGCATGCCATACAGGTGGACGAGTATTATGGCTTTCGGCTTTTTACCCAATCGGAGGCGGTCCTTTATCGCTTCTTCCAATCGCTCAGGATCCATATTCCAGGTATCAGCCTCGGAATCCACAAATACAGGGGTGGCCCCAAGGTAGACAATGGGATTGCAGGAGCCGGCAAAGGTGAAGGACGAACAAATTACCTCATCCTCCCGCGTGACGCCCAACATGATGAGCGCCAGATGAATGGCGGCTGTACCCGAACTCAACGCGGCTGCGTGGGTGGCGCCACTGTATTCTTGCAGGGTTTCTTCGAAGGCCGCGATATTCGGACCTACAGGTGAGATCCAGTTGGTATCAAAGGCTTCTTTGATATATTCAAGCTCAGTGCCGCCCATATGCGGACTGGACAAATAAATCCTTGATTTCATCCCGCTAAAATACGCATTAACACAGCAATATTCACAATTTTCCGCTCTCCTTCTGTCTTTGATAAAGAAAGGCAGGAATAAGCAGCATAAGTAATAATGGATTGAGAATCAGTCGGTGAAGGAACGAAATGAGCGGTCCATTGTAGCTCGGGTATTGATATTTCAATACCAGATAAGGCAGCAAGATAAACACCATACCAAAAAGCTGTGTGTAAATGGCAAATAACACATATTTCCTTTCTGGGAACAGGACATATATCAGGAGAATGGTAAACAGGTCGTTCAGCAGAAACCGGATTATTCTCCCGATAGCGAAGGAAGCATAGGATGAAACACCCAATGTCTTCGTCCAGTCGGTAATATCCCGCTGAAATAAGTATACCGCAACCAGGCCGCCAATCGCTATGGCACCAATCAATATCCTTTGCCTTTGGCTCATTTCCGCGTCGGATAGATTTTTACCACCCACCACATCCAGATCAGGAAAACGGCTCCGTAAATAATCGCAGTAAACAGATATTTATGGGTAAAGTAGGTGTAATCGGGATAATAGAGCGTCACGTTGTACAACAAGGCTATCCGTGCAAGATTGAAGAGGTGTATCAGGATAAGACCTAACGGAATAAACCAAAGCAATGCCTTTTTCGGCCGGCCATAGGCCAATAAAAAGCCAACGAAAATAATGAAAACATTCAGTCCGTTACAACCTTCATACACCGATAAAACACTACGGTCGTTATTATAAATCAATACCCCGGTCTTATGTCCCTGTACAAGTGTTTTGTTCTCTTCACCAAACCAGGACAATACCTGTGAGGTTTGTTCCGAGACAAAAATAGTTACCGGATCAGGTTCGGGTACGTAACTGTTGACGTACAACCCATACAATAAACTACCAACCAGGTAAATGCCTAAAAAGCGAACCAGAAACCAGATGGACGGGCCAAATTCCTTGAGTAAACTCATTTGATAATTTGTTTGGCGGGAATCCCTGCAACAATAATCGCCCCGGGAACATCACGAATCACCACGGCACCGGCTCCAATGGTGGTATCCGGACCTACAAGTAATCCATTGATGACCGACGCACCGGCTCCCACAAATACGCCTTCGGACAAATGCACATTCCCCGCAATGTTTACGGTCGGCATGAGTGAACAATAGTCTTCAATAGACGCATTGTGGCCGATCGTACTATTCAGATTAATCAATACATGATTGCCGATTTCAATTTCAGCAGTCATGCGGACACCCGCTGCCAGGATCGTCCCCTCCCCCAATGTCACTGTATCCGGCAGATCAATCGATGCGGCCGGATGAATTAATACGGGGTAAGTAAGGTCCAGCGAAGAAAGCGATCGTACAACTTTTCGTTTGATATCGGGATCCCCGATTGCCATGACAAGGTGGTCAGCTTTCGGTGAACTAATTAAATCCTGCAAATCGCCCATCACGGGCAATCCCATGCATTGTTCTTTCCGGGGGTACGCGTCATCATAGAAACCAAGGACATTCCACGAAGGCTTGACCTGGTTGATCGCATGAATGAGTCCGTATATCTCTTTTCCCAGGCCACCGGCCCCGTATATGCAAATGTCTTTCATGCGTGTTTGATTATTTTGGCCGGACATCCCACCGCCGTTGCGTGATCCGGAATATCCTGTGTGACGGTAGCGCCTGCACCAATGGTGGCCCATTTACCAATTGTAATATTCGGGAGAATAGTTGCGCCCGCCCCGATCATGGTGCCTTCGCCAACGGTTATGCCGCCACACAATGTGCAGCCCGGGGCAATATGCACAAAGTTGCCTATCGAACAATCATGATCAACCGAGGCGCGCGTATTTATTATTACATGCCGGCCCAGTTTTGTATCCGGATTAATCACCGCTCCTGCCATGAGTACGGTGCCTTCTCCTATTTCAACAGAATCTGCAACCACCGACGATGGGTGTATGGCATTCGAATAGCTCGTTTGGACCTGGTCAGCAACCTTTTTTCGCAAGCGATTATTTCCGATGGAAATCAGGCATGGTGTCCAGGATGACTGGTGAGCCATTGTATTTCCAAGAACAGGAATACCCCAAAGCTCTTTTTTAGCCGGGTCATCATCAATAAATCCCAGGACTTTTTCTCCAGTCGCAGAAAGTATATCGAGAATAACTTTGGCGTGTCCGCTTGCCCCAAATAAATACATGAACCTGATGGATTAAATTAGGCAGAAGCTGTTGCTTCCTGCGCTAATTTACAGGATTGACCGACATCACCAAAATGGTTATTTGCGAATAAATCGTTTAATCACAAGATTATCTTCGGTATGAATGCGAAGAATGTAGACGCCTTTCCGGTAGTTCGCAACATTCAGTCGTAAGGTTCCGGATTTTGACATGCCAGACTCTATCAACTGTCCATTCACGGTCATGACGTCAATTAATGCCTCCACACCGTTCCAGTTTTCCATATACACATTGATAAATCCTCCTGTCACCGGATTGGGATATACAGTGATATCCCCTGCCAGGTCACTTTCCACCGAAGTAACTACATATTCATAGGAAACAGACTGGGAACAACCGCCAACCGTAACGACCAGGATGTAGGTTCCCTCCTCGGTCGGGGTAATTTCATTGGCAGTGGATATCTGGTTTGTCAAGTCATTCAGGTACCAGGTATTTCCCGCTGTATAGTTTGACGTCAGCTTGCCTCCTGCATACAGTATCTGAGGCGTGAGGTCAGAGGTCGTAATGGTTTTCTCCTCGGTCAGGTATACGGGAGTTGCACATGCTGCAGGTGTTGCCACTACTTTCAGGGTATTTGTCGCCTGCAGGTCATTGGCATCTATATCGAAGAATAAAGTCGCGCCGGTTCCGCTTTGCGCATTGCCATACAGCGTGCCATTCAACTCAAGCTGGTACGATACCCCTGCCTGGGAAGTGGCAAATGTCACGGTTCCGGTTTCGCCCTGGCAAATCGTGCCGGGTGCCGAGTAGGATAAATTCTCATTCACCAAATCATTCAAATCCGCGTCAAACAGAATTGTGAATCTGTTTTCATAGGTATTTACATCCGCATCATCAATGGTGAAGGTATAGTTTGGTTGATTGTTCACATTATGATCCACGTTCAGGAAATTATCCCGAAGTGTTACCAGGTAGGGTACATCAAAAAGTGCGATGGTATTTACTGACAAGGTATAATCACCAGAGGTAACATCCTGAATAAGCAGATCGATGGATTCCCCACAGCCAAATGGCTCCAGGAAATTGAAGGCCAACGGCGTCCCATCCGCTGCCAGGGTGGAAATATCCATCCCTGCATTGTCAAATTTGGGGGCATCCAACCCTGGATCATAATTGTTTGTAGCTCCCGGAGAAACCACCAGCAATGCCTGATCGGTGCTCGTACCATCGTTCAGTGTAAGCAACATCTGATTGGACGGACTAACGGGAGGAGTAATCGTTGATGGCTCCACTTTGGCTTGTTCGCCAATAACCAGGTTCCCATCGTTAATCGCCTGCACCCAGAAGGCCTGATGTTTTGCGACCACACCCTTGGACAGCACGAGTTGCGTACCCTGTCCGGCTCCCGAACTGTTGTAATACTTGAATTTACCTCCTTCGTAAACCGCGATCACGCCACGCACCGAGGCTTTGTCCCAGCCATTCAGCTCATCCCAGCCAATGGCCGAAGCAAACGGGTTGGCTACAAGGTTCCATCCATCGGACGCGGGTGTTCCTGAATCCGTAATTGTTACCGGTATAGTGACATCTCCCTGGTGCAACGAACCCGAAAGGTCAAGGGTTACCGGGGCA
>CAYGOW010000113.1:0-9762 GCA_964351425.1 uncultured Roseivirgaceae bacterium | reverse complement strand
ACTGACTGTACTTTCCAAGTCATTGAAACCATTGCCCGTAGTGAAGGAAACGGAAGATGAAGCAGGAAATAAAGTACGCCACCATGCTTTCAACGACCCCGAAATGCGCTATCGTCAGCGGTATGTGGACTTGATCGTGAACCCTCAGGTCAAGGAAACCTTTAAAAAGCGCACGCAATTGATTAATTCGATGCGGGATTACCTGAATAACAAAGGGTACCTTGAAGTTGAAACGCCAATTGTTCAGCCTTTCTATGGTGGAGCCGCCGCGCGGCCATTTAAAACCCATCACAATACGCTGGATATGACCCTTTATTTACGGATAGCCAACGAATTGTATTTGAAGCGTTTGATTGTTGGCGGGTTTGACGGCGTTTATGAATTCAGCAAGGATTTTCGTAATGAAGGAATGTCCCGTTTCCATAATCCCGAGTTTACCCAGGTTGAATTGTATGTCGCTTACAAGGACTATAACTGGATGATGGACCTGGTGGAAGAAATGATTGAAAAAGTCGCACTGGATATTCATGGAACAACAGAAGTACAGGTAGGTGATCATGTCCTTGATTTTAAGCGCCCCTGGAAACGCTATACCATGTTTGAAGCCATTGAGCATTTTACAGGGGTAGATATCTCTCAAATGGGAGAGGATGAACTGCGGAAGACAGCGAAGGAACTGAAGGTGCCGGTGGACGAGAGCATGGGAAAAGGGAAACTCATTGATGAAATTTTCGGCGAGAAATGCGAAGGGTACTTGATACAGCCTACGTTCATTACCGATTATCCGGTAGAAATGTCGCCCCTGGCGAAGAAACATCGTACAAAGGATGGGCTGGTTGAGCGATTCGAAGCCATCGCCAACGGAAAAGAGATCTGTAATGCCTTTTCTGAATTGAATGATCCGATAGATCAGCGTAAGCGTTTTGAGGAGCAGCTTGAATTAGGAAAACGCGGGGATGAAGAAGCCATGACCCTGGACGAGGATTTTCTCCGGTCACTTGAATACGGGATGCCTCCGACAGCCGGACTAGGCGTGGGGATCGACCGGCTTTCCATGATTATGACCAACTCGAATTCCATTCAGGATGTCCTGTTTTTCCCTCAAATGAAACCGGAGAAAAAGGAGAAAGTAGCTGCCCCGTCAGACTTTGTAAAAGCAGGAGTGCGGGAAGAACTTGTTCCTATTCTTCAGAAACTTGGGTTCACCAAGGTTGAACAGCTTAAAGAAGCAAATCCGAACAAGTTGTTCAATGATGTTTGCGGGATGCGGAAAAAGATGAAACTGAAGGAGGTAAAAAATCCTGATTTAGAGGAAGTAAAATCCTGGGGCGCTGCCGGCTAGTCTTATCGATCGTAGAAGGTACGGGTTCGGTTAAGTTTCAGATCCTGCAATAAGGAAGATTTGACCCGAATCGTGAAGTTATAGCTTTGGTAAAATCCGAAAGGCGTCCAGTTCACATTCATCTCCCAGCAATGTAAATCACGTGAAATACCGAGGTTGGTTTGGGTGAAAGCCTTGTTCTCGAAATCATACCCGGAGTTGAAGGTAATTTTCCATTTTTCGGTCAGGCTGAAATCACCTGAGAACCGTATAGATTGGATAATTTCAGCTTTCCTGAACCCAACTTTCGTGTAATTCAGTGTATAGTTTACCCGGAAACTCCAGGGAATGGAAAAGTCGACATACGCCTCCGGGTTTTGAAGAAGGAAATCTTTTTCGTACTCCGGGAGGTTTGAATCGATTATTCGTTCACGCGTTTCTTCATCGTTATCCCGGCCCTTCGGGTTCAGGTTTGTACTTAACGCAATGCTTGCTCTGTTCAGTTGTCCGATACCCTGCCCATTGTTCCAGGCAAATTCGTTCACACGACGCTGGTAGTAAATAATTTCATCCTGAGAATTTACGCCGGTACTATCCAACCGGTATATATAGGGATCGATACTTCCGTTGATATTAATATTTACCTTTTTATTGAATATAGAGGTATTTGCACGCCACGATATATTTGCAAGTTTGAATGAATCGGCAACAATATTGTATGCGGTATTGAAACCAAAATTATTCAGGAGCGGCACCTTTCGGTCCTGTTCTGTGGAGTCATTATCCGCTTTAACCTTCATTTCCAGCTGATTCGTCAAAGAAAATCCGATCGACCCGCTTTCTCCCGGAGATGGGGCACCGTATAAAAATCCCTGGTAACGGGATACACGTATTTCCCTTCCTTCATCCGTATTGAATGTTTGGTAGTACCCAAACTTTTCATCGGCAAAATCAGGCCGGTAAGAAAAAGAAATATTCGGGTTCATGACATGACGGATAGCTTTTACTTTCCCCTTTTTAAAATTGAATGTACCATACAGTCGGGTGGCAAGGGACATACTAAAATTGTAATCATAGACGCGGTTAAAGCCGCGGATGGTATCCGCGATAATTGCTCTCGAAGGGTTTTCCGGGTCGAGCTCCCATTCCAGTTTTTCAAAGTACCATCGCTCTTCATAATTGACAGAAGGGCTGCCTGTGAAAAAATTAAAAAGTTTAAAAGATGTGGAGAGAGGTATGGTATGGCGAAATCCTTTTCTGGAATTCTTAAAAAACAGGCTCATGTTATCCAGCGTAAAGGGTGCGATGCTATCGGTTTGACTGTCTCCGATCCGGCCCAGGTTGTTGGTAATATCATTGCTGCCACTTAAAGAATAGCGTAAGGTGACCTTGTCGAGCATGCCATTGCCGCCTGTTTTTCCTTTAAACGGATACACGTTGCTCATATTAAAAGCCAGCGACGGCAGTAATAAGTCAACCTCACCACCTCCTTGCTCGCGAGGGGCAACATCCTGATTGTGCCTTGCCGAGAGAGCCAGAGAAAAAGGGGTTCCGGTAAAAGTTTTAGAATAGGACAGGTTGGAACTTAGTTGACGGGTAGTATTATCAATACGTTGGGTTTCCGGATTGGCATTTACTCCAAGAAAATTATTCTGGTTGTACGTAGCAGTAGCTGCATTGATACTGGCGCTAAAACGACTGGACCCGCGTGTTTCCGGCGTATGATTCCAGGTGAGCCGAAAGTCATTCTGGGTACTTTCGTCTTCAATATTCTCCGATAAACGAAGCTTGGTATAATTGAAGTTAAGTGAACCGCGATACTTATAACGCTTCATATAATTGCTGGCGAGCCCGAATGCATGGCCCCCTTTACTGTATAGTGATCCGGTGGCTGCAATTTTGATATATTCATTTATGTCAAAGAAATAGCCTAAATCCTCCAGCTTAAATCCACGGCGACGCTCTTCTCCGAAAGATGGAAAAATAATTCCCGAGGAAGCCTCCTGTTTCGCCGGAAACATGCCGAAAGGGAAACCCAAAGGAGTCGGAACATCATTCAGTTCGAGGTTAAAAGGTCCACTAATGACCTTATCATTTGGAATGGCTTTGGTGCGTTTTGATCGAATCTGGTAATGCGGATGCGCCAGGTTGCAGGTGGTGTAGGTATTGTTAATGCTGAATAATTCATTCTTATTATTCTTGAAAACCGTTTCACCATGCAGAAAACCTTCGCCCTGTTGCGTAACGACCCCTGATATTTTCGCATTGCCGCTCTTGAAGTTATAGGTGATTGTTTCCGTTTCATAGACCTCCTGGCCATTGTGAAAAATGGGATAACCAATTTGCTGACCTGTAGAATCTTTGCGGCCATACGCCGTTAATGTATTAGCGGCATAATCAATTACAATTTGATCGGCCTCTAACTTAATCGTACCATACGTTATGACGGCATTCCCGTATAATTTAACGATCTTTCGGTCTACGGAGAAATTCATGGAATCCCTGGCAGAGTAATTGATAGTTGTTTCAATATCACTGCGGACAGGAACCGAAACGGAATCCATACGGGTGGTATCTGCCCGAAAAACAGTAGAGTCGGGCCTTAGCGTGTCCGGTTGAACGCCAAGAGGGGTATTTGGAATTTTAAGTCTCCTTTCCGGGTTTTGAGAATAAGCATTACTTATGAAGAAGAAGCAAAAAATTACCAGGACACTGAAAACCAGGAGAGCGCGTGCCTTCAATTTACGCAGCGTATTTTTCGGAATTAAAGAAAAATTTACAATTTTGTTCAAAGTTATTGTAATAACTGTAAAGAAGCGAAAGATTGTGAAGAATAATGCCATTGTTTTCCTTCTCCTAGCAATTTCCTTGCTAACTTCTTCCTCGTCTCCTCAAAAGTCTCAATTCACCGTCCGGACCGTCGTAATTGATGCCGGGCACGGTGGAAAAGACCCGGGCACCCATGGTGCATTTAGTGAGGAAAAGGACATCGTTCTCACGGTGGCGAAGAAAGTGGGTGGATATGTGCAGGAATACCTTCCGGATGTGAAGGTGATATATACCCGTCGAACAGATGATTTCATTGAGTTGGAAGAGCGTGCAGCCATTGCCAACCGCAACGACGCGGATGTCTTTATTTCCATTCATGCGAATGCGGTTTCGCGCAATTCGATTTACGGTACAGAAACCTATGTCATGGGTCTTGACAAGTCGGAGGGAAATTTTGAAATCGCAAAACGTGAGAATTCAGTAATTCTGTATGAGGACAATGCGGAAGAACGTTATGAAGGATTTGATCCTAATTCACCGGAATCAATCATTTTGCTCTCCCTCACACAGAGTGCGTACATAGAAAACAGCCTTTATCTTGCATCAAAGGTAGAGGAGCAATTCGGAAAACGTGCCGGGAGAAGAAGTCGCGGAGTTAAGCAGGCACCATTCTGGGTGCTTTGGCGTACCACCATGCCTAGTATTTTGGTGGAAATTGGTTATCTTACCAACCCGAAAGAAGAAAAGGAATTGAATGATGCCTCGGTGCAAGCCAACATTGCCTCAGGCATTTTCAGAGCTTTTCGGGACTATAAAAACGAGATTGAAGCATTAAACTGATAATCGCCTGTGCGCATTTCCAAAGAACTGAAGGTCAGCCTTTTCATGGTATTTACGATTGCCATACTTTACCTTGGATTCAACTACCTGAAGGGGATTGATTTTTTCAGTAACAATAATAAATTCTACATTATTTATGAGAATGTTAACGGACTGAATGTTTCCAATCCGGTAATGATCAATGGTTTTTCCGTGGGTCGGGTAAGTGACATAAGTCTGAACCAGTCAGAAAATAATGAGGTTATCGTTGAATTGGATATTGACGGCAAGGTCGTACTGGGGGATTCGGCTACTGCCACCCTGAACAGTGACTTTTTAGGTAATAAATCCATCTTATTGTCTACCGGTGATATTAATAAACCCCTTGAACCAGGTGACACGCTGATTGCCATATTGGATAAAGGGATCGCCGAGTTACTGGCTGAAAGCGCTCAACCGGTTGCTAATAATTTGGAATCCACGATAAAAAAGATTAATGCGATCCTGGATAACCTTTCCGGCAATAGTGGAAAGATTAACCGGATAATGGATCGTCTGGAAAAAACATCGGTGATGTTGAATGCGACCATTGCTGAAACCAAGGAAAATCTTGGGAAAGTGACAACCACTTTTACGGAAGTGGGTCAAAACGTGAATGGGACTCTGAGTAAAGCCAATCCTGTACTGGCAAATATGAAAGTCTTTACAGATTCACTCAAGGCCCTGGAAATGAAGCAAACCCTCGAACAAGCCAGGGTCACCCTTGACAAGTTGGGCACCGCGGTGGATAAGTTCTCCGAAAATCAGGGGACACTGGGTAAACTGATGAATGATGATTCGTTGTATGTTAATCTCAATAATGCAGCGAAAAGTCTGGATGAGCTGCTCATTCACATGAATGATCAGCCCAAACATTTCTTTGCCCCGCTTGGGAAGAGCAAGGAGAAAATTGAACGCGATCGCCGCAAGGCCCGTGAGAAAGAGGAGAAAGAGGCTCAGGACAACTGAGACGCCAAAAATCAATACTATGGATCTAACGTTTAACAAAAACGAAGACATGTTAAAACAGCAAGTCTTCAGGTTAACCAGTGCCTTAAAAAAAGTGTACAAAGGCGGCGGTGAGAAAAAAATCGAATCACAGCACAAGAAAGGAAAATTAACAGCCCGTGAACGGATCGAGTATTTACTCGACGAGGGTTCTTCCCGTATCGAAGTCGGGGCGCTGGCCGGGGATGGTATGTACATGGATGTTGGCGGATGTCCTTCCGGAGGTGTAGTGGTGATGATTGGCTATATCCAGGGGCGCCAGGTAGTCGTAGTAGCCAATGATGCCACCGTCAAGGCGGGGGCTTGGTTTCCAATTACCGCCAAGAAAAATCTTCGCGCTCAGGAAATTGCCATGGAGAATCGCCTGCCAATTGTTTATTTGGTCGATAGTGCCGGTGTTTTCCTGCCCATGCAGGATGAAATCTTTCCGGATAAAGAACATTTTGGGCGTCAGTTTCGCAATAACGCGCGTATGTCCTCCATGGGAATTGTTCAAATCGCAGCCATTATGGGAAGCTGTGTCGCGGGGGGTGCCTACTTACCTATTATGTCCGATGAGGCCATGATCGTGGATAAGACAGGATCTATTTTTCTGGCAGGTTCCTACCTGGTTAAAGCAGCCATAGGAGAGGATATTGATAATGAAACATTGGGTGGTGCCACAACACACTGCGAAATATCAGGTGTTACAGATAATAAGTTTGATAATGACGAAGCCTGCCTGGATTACATTCGTTCGATATTTGATAAAATAGGTCACGAGGAAACTGCCGGGTTTGATCGGATAGACGCCGTGGCGCCGGAGAAAAAGGAAGAAGAAATATATGGCCTGTTCCCGGAAGATCGTGTAAAACCGTATGAAGTACGTGATATTATTGCCCGACTGGTTGATGGCTCGGATTTTGACGAATATAAACCGCAATACGGAAAGACAATCGTATGTGGTTATGCGCGAATTGATGGCTGGGCCGTGGGAATTGTTGCCAATCAACGGAAAGTGGTAAAGACCAAGAAGGGAGAAATGCAGATGGGCGGGGTGATTTATTCGGACAGTGCCGATAAGGCAGCCCGCTTTATCATGAATTGTAATCAGCGTAGAATACCACTCGTTTTTCTTCAGGATGTCAGCGGATTTATGGTTGGAAGTAAAGCCGAACACGGTGGGATCATTAAGGATGGAGCTAAAATGGTTAATGCCATGGCAAATTCCACGGTCCCTAAATTTACCATAGTGATGGGCAACAGCTATGGTGCAGGAAATTATGCCATGTGCGGAAAGGCCTATGACCCAAGACTTATTTATGCCTGGCCGTCAGCACAGATCGCCGTAATGAGTGGTGCTTCGGCTGCCAAGACGTTGCTTCAGATAAAAGTGGCTACCCTGAAGGCGAAGGGGAAGAAAATCACCCAGGAAGAGGAAGACAAACTATTGAAGGATATTACGGATAAGTACAATGAAGAATTAAGTCCTTATTACGCTGCCGCCCGGTTGTGGGTAGATGGTATCATCGACCCGTTGGATACAAGGAAGGTTCTGTCGGAAGGAATTGCGGCGGCTAATCATGCGCCCATAGAGAAATTCAATGTGGGTGTAATACAAACCTGAGATTGTTAATCCGGAGAATTATTCCGTAATTTTATTCCGTTGATATGGAAGCAATGGAAAATAAGGAGTTAGAAGCACTGGTCTCACTGCTTGATGATGAAGACACGGATATCGTCAATCATGTCGAGGAGAAAATCATTTCTTTGGGGGAACCGATTATCCCATTTCTTGAAAGGGCATGGGAAAAATCTATGGATCCAACCGTTCAGGAACGAATTGAAGACCTTGTTCATACGCTTCAATATGAAGTCTTACAGGACCGTTTGCTCAAATGGTATGAACAGGAAGATCCGGACTTGCTTGAGGGGATGTGCCTGATTGCTTCCTATCAATACCCTGATATCGATCAGGATAAAATCCGTCAGGATCTGGAACAACTTTATTATGAAGCCTGGCTTGAATTTAAACCGGATGCGCACCCCTTCGACCAGGTGAAATTGTTGAATTCGGTAATATTCGGAAAGCTGAAATTTAGTGCCAACACGAAGAATTTTCATTCTCCCGGAAATTCAATGATTAATGTTGTTCTTCAAACCAAGAAAGGGAATCCAATTTCATTATGTGTTGTGTACATGATGATTGCGCGAAAATTGAAAATGCCGGTTTATGGTGTCAATCTTCCAAACCTCTTCATTCTGACCTATAAAGACGATTCCCATAAACAATTTTATATCAATGCGTTTAACCGGGGGTTGATATTCAGTCGTGAAGACATTGATAATTATATAGCTGAGCTGCGCATTAATCCTCAGGAACAATTTTATGAGCCGTGTGACACCCGGGATATCATTAAGCGCTGTTTGCGTAATCTCATTAATTCCTTTGATAAGCTGGGCGATCATGCAAAATCCGAAGAGGTTAAGCAACTGCTGAAGACAATTGCCCCTTCCGGCGATTAGCTACTTTTCTGGAGGTAATCAGGAAGTACAGGGCCCCGGTAACCGTTAACCATACCATCAATTCACTTTCCACCCGTATTTTGCCCTGCAGGGCAAAAAGATAAACTCCCAAATGGTAAATTGAAAATAAGCCTAGACAGGACAGGATATGTGCAATCCGGGCTTTGCCAAAGGTCATATAAAACGTGGTGATCAATATGAATTGCTTAAGCATTGATGGTGAAAATGCATACCCGTGAACATGACAAAACAGAATAGCAGTACCCGCCCAAACGGACATAAGATCTATTAATTGCCATGTTGTTTGTTTTGATATTGACCAGGCTATTGCCGTCATTCCCAAAGCAAAAAGCAAGAGCGCCCGGTAGGTCTTTGCAGGGACTTCAGGCCTTTTAAGGGGGACAAGAGCCATCCCGGCAGTGAGATTTCGGCTGATCGTATGGTAGAGTTTCTGATAAAAGTCACGGGCATATTTTTCACCCGCATAATGTGTGTAGCGTAGAGGAATAACAAACTTGTTATCCACCCGCTTGACAGGAGCAGGACTTTCCTTCCATTGCAGGCCTGCCGTTCCTGATAATGTAAATGTCCGGTCGCCGGCAAAGTAATTCTTGTGCTGAAGAACCATTGTGTCTATTGGCGCATTCATCCCATCAAGACTTTGGGCAATAGCCCGCTCCGCATTTCGCCATTCCTGGTTTAATGACAGCGAAAAGTAAGGTGATCTGGAATAAGGATCTTCGTTTACTGCCACTCTTCCTACCCCAGGAAGCTTGCGAATCGAATCTGCCGATGCAGTTGCCCGAGCCAACAGATCCTGGTAATCAGGCCCTGAAAAATCAATCTCGTAGGCACCCAGCAGGATCGGGATGACCCCGGATCGTATTTCCAGGCTTCTTTTCTCCGATAATTCTTGCAAGAAAACGGTTATGGTTTGCTGTTTATTTGCATCTAATTCATGGATCAACATGTCGGGAGAATATTTTTTCAGCACATCGATGATCATTTCTCCGCTGGCTGATCCGGGTTCTGGAGCAAATCTTGTTTTGTGAGCGCGCAATGTAATCAGACGGGAACCACTGATGGCCTCTCCCGGCAGATTATTGGTGCTTTTTACGGTTTTCTCTAACAGGCTGATCGAAGTGACACCGGTGTAATTCAGGACCTGGATAATGATGACTATGGAGAAAAGAGCCATCGCGACAAAAGGCGGGCGGCATCTGCCCTGGAATGAAACCGGAATCGGGCGGATAGTATGGATGATCAACAGGCACATACTAATAATTCCTGGTGTAAGCGCA
>CAYGOW010000112.1:6371-9776 GCA_964351425.1 uncultured Roseivirgaceae bacterium | reverse complement strand
GCCAAGAAATCCTCCCATTTGGTTTCGGTATTGAATGCCAAAAACAACGACGAGGGCAAGGCTTACAAGTAAAAGGAGAATCATCCAGAAGCTCACTAACATCGCAGGATCGATGAGGTAAACTACTAAAGTAATTACAATACTGATAGCGGCCAGAATGACTCCTGAGCGGACCGCATGACTTATAAGTGAGGGTGATTGTGCATTTTCTTCCATGATTATTGATTTTTAGGTTGACGACGTAAGATAACGGATATTATAATTGTTAAAAATATTCCGATAAACATACTTTTCAATAGGTAATCCAATGCAAGGTCTAAGATCGTGGTGGATGGCAATTTAGCGAGTTGTAAATCCAGGGCTTCTTTTCCAACACGTTCTTCCAGATCCAACCGATTGGTTTCCAGCTGCTCGGTCATCACATGAATATATTGATTCAGGTATTCATCCGTAAATTGTCCCCACAGAAAGAGCATAAGGGAAGCAATTACGGCCATAACGATATAACAGGTTATTCCGGCCATCATACCCTGCCAGAAATGAAGGATGCCCTCCTGGTAATAATCCCTTATTTCCTTTAACGCAAAGAAAATAAAGATAGCAAAGAGAATAGTTCTTTCTACTGGCAGGAAGGGGAACCTGCCCAAATAAAAGAGTGTAAAAATTAATACACCTGCCAGTATTCCTCCAAAAACGCCGTACTTAACGGAAACATTTACAAGTGGTGAAAAACCTTTACCCAGCATCATCAGTCGTTTTGAACTGTTTTTTCCCCTTTCACCACCAGCCGGACCTTTCCTTTCAGTGGCTTCTCCCAGAATGGGGAATTTTCAGATTTAGACAAATTCGTTTTCTTGTCCAGTTTCCATTTCGCCTTGGGATCAAACAGGGTAAGATCCGCTGATTCTCCCTCCCGGATCACCGGCACCTCAATACCAAGGATTTCTCGAGGCCTTATACTCACCTTGTCCAGTAATAATTCCATATCGATTTCATCGGAAAGCGCGGTTATATTGGCCGCCACAGTCTGCAATGAAATTACACCAAATTCCGCCAAATCGAATTCCAGTTTCTTGCTTTCAATATCCTGCGGAATATGATTAGAAACAATGACATCTATCACATCATCTCTGAGCCCCCGGAGCAGGGCCCGACGATCGGCATTCGACCGAAAAGGAGGTTGTACTTTTAGGTTCGTATCAAAGGAAACAAGGTCTTCATCCAAAAACCCGGTCTGATATGCCGCCATATCACACGTCACTTGCAACCCTTCCTTTTGCGCGGCCCGGATCAGGGCCACAGACTTTGCACTGCTTATAGTAGTAAAATGCAGTCTTCCGCCGGCATATCGCAACAACTCCAAATCCCGGATTATCATTAATTCCTCTGCTAATCCCGGAATTCCTTTCATACCCAGCATCGTACTTTGTTTTCCTTCATGCATGGTCCCAAACTGGGTCAGATACTTATCTTCGGCCTTATTAATCAGTAATCCGTTAAATTTTTGAAGGTATTGCAGGCATTTCATAAGGATGTCAGAATGCCAGATAGGTTGCAACCCGTCGGTAAAACCTACCGCACCCGCCGCATGCAGGTCGATCATCTCTGTCAGCTCTTCTCCTTTGGTTTCACAGGTGACAGCCCCGTACGGGTATACCGAAACGATGGGATGACTGGTCTTCCTGAGGTAGTTGATGTCATTTTTAGACTGGGTAACCGGCGCGTTATTAGGAAGCAGGGCCACTGCTGTAAATCCTCCGGCAGCTGCTGCATCTAAACCGGAGGCCAGATCTTCCTTATGTTCGAATCCCGGATCTGCCATCCAGCACCGCATATCACACCAACCCGGTGTCAGATACATACCACGGGCATCAATTTCAGTATCAACGGCCACTTCCTTAGATGGATTAATCCGGATTTTTCCACGTTCCACCAGGACATTGGCCTTTTTACCATGGTGTGGTGAATTTCTATCTGCGATTTTTGCGCCCTTTATGAGTACTTTCATTGCGTGTAAGTTAAGACATAAATCGAATCAACGCTACTTCTGCCAACAAGGCCAGCAAGGCCAGAATGATCATAAGTTTCCATAAGTTTCGCCCCACAAACCGTGCTTCTACGGTATCCCTGAAATTATCCGTGTCGTAGATGTCCAGCAACGAAACATTTTCTCCCTGGAAATAAGTGACCAGTTCCTGCTGATCCAATTGACGTAAGTCGGATTCTTCAGAGGCATAGTTAAACGCTAATTCCCTCAGTGGTTGTTCACCATAATTTAACGTATAGAAGCCAGTGGTAATACTTTGCTGAGGAATGTCAAATAAAACCCGGTTCCCGGCTTTCCTTTGCTGAGGGATAATTTCAAAATCATCCTGAATCAGCTTGTAAAGCGCTTCCGGATTACCGGTTTCTGCCTGAACAGAAAAAGTAGTCTCGTTAATAAACCGGTACAACTGCTGTCCGTCGCCCAGACTTCCCGCGGCAATTTTATACATTACAGGCACAAAAAGCGCATGACGAATAAATCCGTTAAATTCATTCACCAGGGGGGATGCCATCAGGTAAACCTTGCCATTTCCACCTCGTTGGGTAAGGAATCCTTCTCCTGCATTAAACCTAAGCAACATGTTACCCGTATTTCCCCAACGAATAACCGGTGTTGCTCTCGGCATTTCCATCCTTGTATTTCTCTCTTCAAAGATATTCGCATAAAAAGGGTTATTAAAATCCGGAATCTCAAGTGACAAAGACCCTACCGAATCTCTCCCCTGTAGGTCCTGCAAGCCGGTCAGTTGCCGATAGGAATTCACATCGGGTTGTGCCGCCGGAATGACAAGTATATGTCCCCCGTTACTTGTGTACCGGTTCAAAGCCGTAGCAAGCGGAGCATCCACGCTCTTCAAACCTGTCAGGACTACAAGCGAACTATTGTTTAATAAATTATAATCCAGGTTATCGGAAGAATATGAACTGAATTCAAACAGGTCCTGATTGCCAAATACACTTTCAACCGGTGTTATGGTCGCTTCCTGTTTTATCTCCAGTACATCAATTCGCTCTGGCTTGCTCAGCGTACAATAAAAATCGTTGTCAAACGTAACCGGGAATTCTTCAATGGCAATCCGGCCTCGTCGCTCTTCATCTGAGGTAAATGCCAGGTCAAATTCAACGGTAGCATTCCCATTTGGCGGCAGGTTTATACTGGCGGTTGCAGATTGAATGTCATCAAGATATACTTTGACGATCAGATCAGTAATCTCCTCCGGACCTATATTTCGAAGAGAAGCAAATAATTTTAATTGTTCGTCTCCAATCAACAATGGGTTTTCCAGATAGATGGAATCAACAAATACGTTCTTAACCTGACGGAACTTCAATGGAATCAATTGCAAATTTTCTTCCGGT
>CAYGOW010000112.1:0-6361 GCA_964351425.1 uncultured Roseivirgaceae bacterium | reverse complement strand
ACGGGGTTAAATTATCAGTATCCGCGGTACTTCGTTGAAAATCACTTATCCAGAATATATTCACGTTACCATACTCTTCCTTGAAATCATGGAGCCTCCGGTAAATATCATTGTAAGAACGTGTATTTCCATTGTAGCTCAGTTCGGTCAGACGGTCATTGATTTCCTGAGCACTTTCCAGCGTTGAGGCACCAGGCGTAAATTCATTAGTCAATAAGCGAAACTTTGTTCCTTCAGGCATCAAGCCGGTGAGCGTAGTTATGTAGTCAACCCCCTGATCAAAGGCAGTCAAATCTTCCTCGACCTCATTGCTCATGGAGAAGGAATTGTCAAGATAAATAATAACCGGGTTACCTGATGAGACCTCATCTTCCGCAGGAAGAAACGGTTGTGCGAAAGCAAGTACCAGAAAAGTTATGAAAAGGAGTCTTGAAGCCAGGATGAGGTAGTGCTTTAGTTTTCTCTTACGGGCACTCCGTTCCTTGGCCATTCGCAGGAACTTTGTATTGGAGAAGTATACTTTTTTGGTTTTCCGCAGATTAAACAGGTGAATGATGACGGGAATGACAAGGGCAAACAGGCCATACAAATACTGCGGGTGTATAAAACTCATCGGAGACAAAAATACTAAAAACGGAGGATGCATGAAGCATTCCCCCGCTTTTTGATGGGTTATTTTTCTTTTTTACCCCCCAGCATGAGCATTTCATTTACATTCACCTCTGTAATGTACCGTCGTTCCCCTTCAAGTTCATAACTACGATGTATCAGCTTTCCCTCCAAAGCAACCTCCTGGCCTTTTTTGAGGTAATCTTCGACAATTTCGGCCAACTTACCCCAGGCGACAATTTGGTGCCATTGCGTATCCTCTCCTTTCTCCCCGTCGGCACGGGTAAACTTATCTGAGGTAGCCAGACTAAAAGTGGCCAGTTTTTTTCCTTGCTGCGTTGTTTTGATCTCCGGATCCTGACCAAGACGCCCGATCAATTGTACACTGTTTCGTAAACTTTTCATGTTAATGGGATTTAGATGAATAATATCCATGCCCTGAGTTATTCAAGGACAGAAAACGAATATCAGGCTTCACACGGTCAAAAGGCGGTTATTCACCAGCAAATTACAACAACAGCATGCATGGTATTCACAGGCAACCGGAGGGAAAGCACTTGTTGCTGGCCAGGCACCTGTTTGCTTTTCAATCATACTATTTGAACAGGTCTTAACCGTTGATTTTCATTAAAGAAAACAGGAGCAATCCTCTTCTCCGAGGCATTTTTGTATCCCGGGAGGTCCCAAATGAAATTATTCATCAGAATGGCATTTTCTAACAGAGCTGAAATGTGTACCTTTCTCCTATGAAATACCTTTTGCCTGTCATTCTGTTTTTGGTGCCGTTTACTGCTACATCACAGAAAGATTACACCTGCAGCAAGCTTCAGGGACTGGAGCATATGAACTTTAAAAATACCAAACTGGCACGGCTGGCCGATCCGCGCCTGAATGACTATAATGTCGGTTTTTATTTCATTGATCTTGCCGCAGACAATTCCTCAACCGCTGTAGCAGGTACGGTAACCATCAAGGCTCTGGCGGAGAAAAACAATATGGCTGAGTTTGTCATTGAACTTGCGGACGAATTATCCGTTTCTGAAATTCTGGTCAATGGAGCAACAAGCAGTTTCAGCCATGAAAATAATCTCATCGTAGTCAATCTGGCTGCACCTGTTTCTGTCGGACAGCAACTAGAAGTGGCTATTACGTATGGCGGCACCCCACCCACTGATCAGGGCTTCTTCTCCGGGATTAGCCGTGACTTTGGCCCGTATAACATACCGGTCACCTGGACATTATCCGAACCCTTCAATGCAAGTGACTGGTTTCCTGTAAAGCAGGTATTAACCGATCAGGCCGACTCAGCCTACATATATATCACTGTACCGGATGACCTTATGGCCGCCGCTTCAGGAATTTTGAAGAATACGGTTGCCCTGGATGACAATAAAGTACGGTTTGAGTGGGAAACTCGCTATCCGATGGCCTATTATTTGTTGTCCATGACCATTGCTCCCTTTCAGCGTTATGACCAGCAAGTATACCTGCCCGGCATACCGAATCCACTCCCAATCCAAAATTTTATCTATGCAGACAGCCGGGTGGTGGATGATGCCATACCTGCTTTGGAAGTCACTCCCGACATGATCGTTTTATTCTCCGAGCTGTTTGGCACATACCCTTTCAAGGACGAAAAGTATGGACATGCCATGGCGCCCATGGGAGGCGGTATGGAGCACCAGACGATTTCCACCATGGCCGGATTCAATTTCACCTTGATCGCCCATGAATTATTGCACCAGTGGTTTGGAGATGCCATTACCTGTGCGACCTGGCAAGACATCTGGATCAATGAGGGATTTGCCCGTTACGGAGAATATCTCGCTATCGAAAAGCTTATTTCTAAAGAACAGGCCAATGGGTGGCTGGCCAATGATTATAATTATATCCTTACCGAGCCGGGTGGTAGTGTGTACGTGCCTGAAGCAGAAGCAGAAAACCCCTACAGGATTTTTAATTTCCGGTTGACCTATGCCAAAGGCGGGGCGCTGCTGCATATGCTTCGCTATGTAATCGGTAATGACGACATGTTCTTTGATGCCATGCGTGCCTATGCTTTGAATTTTAGGGACGGACTGGCGACTGGAGATGACTTCAGGTTATTCATGGAGAGTTACACACAAATTCCTTTGATCGATTTCTTTGATCAGTGGTATTATGGAGAGGGTTATCCGATTTATGATTACACCTGGACGCAAACAGGTAATGAACTGACCATTAACCTGAAACAACAAACTTCGGCACCAGAAATCACACCATTTTTCTCTACGCCTATACCTGTAATCATTGAAACCGCATCAGGCACGGTTGGCTACCGGCTTGAGCCCAATTCGGCCGATCAGAATTTCACCTTCACAGTGACGGATGACATAGTATCCGTTGAGTTGGACCCGCAAAATATTATTCTGAAAAAAACAGGAACCGTAACAGGTGTTGATCCTCTGGAGAATGTGGGTTTCCAGGTATATCCTAATCCGGCCAATGAAGCCCTGTATATCTCGCTAACATCCGGTCTGGCCTACGAAACCAGCCTGATCGATATTCATGGGAGAATCATACGGCAGCAGAGACTAGGATCGAATGGCATTCACAGAATGCCTGTTTCAGACCTTCCCGGCGGCATGTACCTACTCCGATTACGGAATAGCAAGGGTACCTGGATGAAGAAAATCCAGATCAGCCGATAATTTCCTTATTTCGACAGGATAGTAAATTCAACCCGGCGGTTAACCGCTCTTCCTTCATCCGTGTCATTTGTTTCCACCGGCATTGATTCCCCGTAGCCATGCGCTTCAATGCGGGATTCATCAATCCCCTGGCTGTAGAGATAATCCACCACTGCCTGCGCCCTGCCCTGTGATAAGTTGGCATTATATTCATCCGATCCCCGGCTGTCGGTGTGGCCAGCAATCTCAATGGAAACGGAACCATTACTTTCGAGGAAATCCACGACTTGGTTAAGTTCCTTATAGGACTCGGGTTTCAATGTGGTCTTATCAAAATCGAAGAATATATTATTCAGTCTGACGGTCGCACCAATGGCAATCGGATCAAGATACAGATCTACAATTAGCATAGACTCTTCCCGATTATTCCTGATGCTGTCGCTGGCATTCAGGTAGCCTTCAGCCGAACCAGTAAGGGATAACCAACCTTCCCCTTTTAATTCCTTTTCAAAATAGCCACGTGTATTCGTCCGAACCTGGACTTCCTTGCCCTGATCCGTCACTAAAACCGAGCCGGTAATTGGCTTATTCGTTTCAGAATCATATAAAATACCACTAATCATGATAGCCTTTTCATTCTCCACCAATTCAAAATCACGAAAAAGCGTTGAATCATTCTGTATATCCCCGATTGTGAGTGTCGTAGTCAGTGGCTGGTATCCATCCGCCGTTACTTCGACCGTGAATTCCTGATTGGGAGAAACATCGGTCAGGTAGGTGCCGTTCGTCTGGTCGGTAAGTAACGTATCAATCTCCTGCTTCGAATTTTTAAAATGAATTTCTCCGAATAATCCTTCTTTCGTATTGCTGTCCATCACGATACCTTGCAATGTGATATTGATAGGACGCGGTTTGAGGGTGAATATATCAAGGTTGCCTCCGTCAATAGTGCGGCCTGACTGAGTAACAAAAATGTTGTCCGCCTGGTCGACACATAAATAAGCATCAAAGGCTCTCGTATTTACCGGCCTGCCAATATTGACAGGATCCGACCATTTCATCCAGGTATCATCCAGTCTCCTGGATACGTAAATATCTGCACTTCCCTCTCCCATATCCTTTCGGCTGCTTGAGAAATACAGGGTCTTACCATCAGGAGCCAGGTAGGGAGCAAATTCGTCACGGCCTGTATTTAACCCTGCAATTTTTTGGGGCTGAGAATATTTACCATTCTCTATTCTACGGCTCACATATAAATCACTGAACGTCGCATTATCCTTCTCACTAAAATATAGTACCATAACGCCGGCATCGGCTGTCATAGTCGCGCCGTAATACTTGCCGTTATTCATTTTTTTGAAATTTTCGACGTCCACCTCATCCGGATTGGCCCAGGAGGAACCATTGCGATGGATAAAACTGAAGCCTTTGCTGTTCCGTGAAGATCCTCCGCGAACAAATAATGTTTTGCCATCATTTAATACAGCAAATACCTGATTGGAACGATGATTATTCATTGGGCGATCCATGTGTTGCGCCTTTCCCCACTCGCCTTGCTCATTTTTTGAAACAAACCATACATCCTGGCTTCCCTCCTTGCCGTAGGTATTCTCCGGATGATTATGGACAAAGAAGTATAAAGTGTTGCCGTCCGGTGAAATTACCGGCCCCGCCTCATGATATCCCGTATTGACATCCCTACCTAGGTTGACCAGCTCCATTCTCTCGTTAAATGGCTGACTGACAGCGATCAACGTTGCAAAAAACAGGAATGATGTAGTAAAAAATAAGCTTTTCATATGCATTTTAATCAATGATTATATGAACTATATGGAAGGTAGTGAAAGATCATTTTGCATTCTGTCTCTTTCCTGCCTATCAAAAACAAGCGTAAGAAATTGAATCTATTTTAGCTGTTTTACGTATTTTTGAACATGCGGCGGCTTATTATCCTCTTCTTTTTACTGGCATTCTCCCAGCTACCGGTGCTTGCCCAGGAAGCAACACACGAAATTGAGATCATTGGCGAAATCGTAGATAAAGATTCGAATGAACCAGTTCCTTATGTCCATATTATAAATGAAAACAATCGCAAAGGAACCGTCAGTAATGAGCAGGGTCGGTTCTGGATGAAGATGTCAAAAAGCGACACACTCACGGTGTCGGCCATTGGGTTTGAACAATATCTATTTACCATCAAAGAGGATGTTACCTCCCGAAAGATTGAGATTACGATTGCCATGAATAGCTCAACCATGGAACTCGAGCCCGTCAAGGTTTTTGCCTACAAAGATGAAGAAAGCCTGAAACGCGCGATTCTTGATATGAAAGTCACGGCCACCGATGACAAGGAGCGAATTGAATTACCGGGATTTTACTATGGCCCACGCAAACCGTATAAGCCAAGCGCCTTGGGAAGTCCCATTTCTTTTGTTGCCAACCTGTTCAGTAAAGAGGAAAAAGAAAGGAAATTACTGGAAAAAGCTGAAAGAGACTCCGACTACAGAAAAATGATCAAGGCCAAGTACAATGAAAGTCTGGTCATGGAACTCACAGGTTTACCTGAAGATGAAGTGAGTGATTTTATGAATTTTTGTAAAATTGACGAATCCTTCGTGGCCCGTTCGGGCGCGTATGAGATCGCCCTGGCCGTTACCCAGTGCATGAGCCGATATCAGGAAAAAGAATAAAGGCCATTCACTTCGAGTAAATGGCCTTCAATGCAAGCAAAGAGTTGATAAATTAAATTTCAACTAAACTAGACAAATTCAACATTATTCACAATAATTGTTCTGCTCGGTTTAACTTAGCAGCATCAACTATTGGCACCTTTTCATGAAGTTCCTTGGATCTATTTTCGGCAAACTGTACACCCTTTGGGTAATTATTGTTTTCACCGTCTTCATGCTCATCCTGTTACCCGGGATATTGTTACCAATATTATTCGGACAGCGCTACGGTAATATTACCTACACCTTCCTTAAAATCTGGTCATGGATTTTCAGTATGCTGACGTTCATTCGGTATGAAATCAGGGGTCGTGAGAAAATCGACCTGAAGAAGTCCTACATCTACACGTCTAA
>CAYGOW010000111.1:9408-9796 GCA_964351425.1 uncultured Roseivirgaceae bacterium | reverse complement strand
GTTGAGGGATAAGTTAATCAGTTATTATTCCTGGTCCGGCAGCGTATTAGATGCGCAAATTTCTAAATACGTTCAAAGAATTGAAGATGCGAATTCAACTATATTTAATACGCGATTTAACGCTTTGTGGAACGGAAACTATGAAAAATACAGAGTTACTAAAAACTTTGACGATCTACGTCTTGAAATGATACCGAATGATTATGAAGAACTTAAAAAGGACAAAGAGTTTACGTATTTCCTTCGCAGTCTTAAAAATCAATTTTATTGGGATATAGAGGTAAGTCAGAATGACATTAATGTAAAGATCGATGATTTATTAAAATCAATTGACGCTGAATTGAAAACCAAAAAGGAATAACAAACGAACAATAATCGCCATAAGTAA
>CAYGOW010000111.1:0-9398 GCA_964351425.1 uncultured Roseivirgaceae bacterium | reverse complement strand
GGTATCCAGCTCGTCCAGGCAACTACATATAACCAAACCGTGAGCAATTTGAACCCACCACATATGAAACTAATAAAAATAATATCTATCCTATTAATTGTCGCTACTGTATCGTGTAAAAAGAGTGCTGACAACTCTGAAATAAATTCTATTCCGGATGATAGTATAACTCCATTTGATGTTACTTCAGCTACAGCGATCATTGAAAAACGGAATAAGGATTTTGAAGATGCGTTGAAAGCTGGGGACTCAATTGCGGTCGGAGATATTTACACAATTGATTCAAAGATAATTGGTGCCTATGCTGGCAGAGATAATCTCATTAAAGAGGTTCACGAATTAGTACGGGATAGTATTACTGACATAAGGTTTAAAATTATCAACATCTGGGGGAACGAAAATATTATTGTTGAGGATGCTTATGTTGAATTTTATCATAGTAACGGAACGCTTGTGAGTAAAGGAAATTCACTTTTCGTATGGAAAAAAGAGATAGATACGTGGAGAATTTTCCGTGATGTTTATAAACCGGAAAAAATTGAATAGTATCTGATTTTCATTGATAAAAAACAGCTCAGTACACTGTGTATAATTAATACTGACCCCCTGCTGTTATTTAAATCATTCTCGATTTATTTGTACTTGTAACTATGCGATCGCCTGCATGGCCAATCTGTCCTGCACTAAATTCCACTAAAGTCACAGGCCTCTCACAGAATAGTGTAAGGTTCCTTCCGGCTTTATACCCTACGTCGCCCGGTGGTACCTGTGAAACCGCTCAAAACTGACCGCGACTAAACACCAAAGATTCTCCGATGCTTTCTTTTTAGTTTTTTTTTGCTTTCTTACCAGTAATAGTAAAATCCGGACCGTTCCTCAGGACATCGTATGTCACCCCAGGTTTTATCTGGGTGCCAATCACTTACTGGATTCACTTATTCAAAAATGACGATACATCTTAAATGAAAAGCAAATAAGGCACACCATGAATAATAAACAATACGCCCGGGACTTCTGGGAGCAAGGATATCTTGTGATAGAAAACTTTTTCATGGATGAATTGATGGATCATTTGAATCAGGTGATCCTTGAACATTTTGGGAGAAATCCTGCGTGGGAACATTCGGATGACTTCATTAAAAAGTCAGCCACAGAAGTGATTCCCTGGTTCCCATTACAGGAGGGTAATGCAAACTTCCAACCCATTGAAGAAAACGAACGGCTTAATACCCTCACGCGGGAGATCCTGGGGGAAGAGTGGCAATCGCTGTATCTGATGGTTATGTTTTCAAAACAAGGGACCCAGGGTCAGGCATGGCACCAGGACAGTCCGCCGGAAATTTCAAGCCAATTTAATCTTAATCGTCTTTTTTATACACATGACATCGATGAGGAGACAGGCGGACAAACAATTGTGTACCCGGGCTCTCACAAAATGGGTGAGATACCGGCAGGGAAACCCAATGAGGATTTGAAGGGTCAACAGGTTCTTTCTCCAAAAAAGGGGACACTTCTCCTGGTCCATGGCCACTGCTGGCATCGGGTGCTGCCCGTCAAGGGAGAATACCGCGTCTCTGCAAATGCCAGGGCCATCCCGGCGGGGACACCCAAGGACATCACGGATATAGCTGTCTATAGAAACATGCGTTATCGCTTTTCTACCCAGGAGGTCATCGAGGAACGCTAAGAATTAACTTAATACTAAAAATATGGCACTGAATACACTCTTCTTCATTTGGGCAATGTTTTTTTCCCCGGTTAGTCCGGGCGTCGATATGGATTCTCAAGTCAGAACCTTCGATAAAGAAAAAGACCTCTTGCTTGTGCAATTTGACTGCAAGACAGATGTGGATGACCTTCAAACGGCTGCTGCATTGGCTACCTTATTGGCAGATTCCGATTTTAGTGAACTAAACTACCATGCAGTTGCAGGTACATACGGTACGCAGGAAGGCCTGTACGTGCCTCCCAATGATCTGTTTGAACTGGCTTTTGGAGACCAGTGGACTGATGCGCACGCGGACTGGAAAGGTGCCGTAGAAAAAGTAAAAGGATTGGTTATAAAAACGCTTTCGAATAATGGGCACGTGTGGATTGCCGATGCAGGACAGTCTGATTTTTCGGCTGATCTTGTTCAGGCCGTTCTAAAGGAATTGCCTGAAATGGAAACCTCAAATAGAATTCATGTAGTCCAGCATGCCGATTGGAATGAAGAAGTGACAACGCCTGAAAAGCTGGAGTTTGTTAAACAAAATGCGGACTACACTAAAATTCCCGATGGGAACGGCGTTGGCAATGGAACCCCCGGATTCCGCTCCCCTGAGTTCACTCATTGGGATGATAGAATCACTGATCCGGCCTTGATTGAAATATGGGAGCTTGCGATTGAATTATCCAACAGATACAATGGAAAAGAGGGGAGATACAATAACGCGGCGATAGCAGCAGGGGGATTGGACTTCTCAGACTTGTCTGAGGTTTGCTGGATTTTAGGCATTCAGAATATCAATGACACCGAAGACTTTTTTGATCTTTATGCGAAGTAAAATTCCGGCTAACTATAATTTTTATTCAATGTATCGCAACACTCGTATGATCATGGCGAAAAAATATATTCTTCTATTATTCCTTTTGATTCCAATAGTCGGCGTTTTTTCACAAGACATTCCTAAACCTACAACGGGTTTTATCGATGCGCATCCGGCCGATAATTTACCGTCCTACATCAAGCTTGTAAGTGGCTTCGGGGAACGTCCGGACTGGTCACATGACGGGAAGTTTATTCTATTTGTTGACAAACCGATGGGTGATGTATACGAACTCGAACTATCGACCGGAATTATTCGTCCGAAGACAAGACATTTTAACCACTACGGCTTTACAAGGGCAATGTATTTATCAAATGGGGATATTCTGCTTTCCGGTCCGAACGAACTCTTTGACCCCACCGACAATGAGGAAAGAGATAAAGCACGTGACATGACATGGTTGTACGTCTTGGATAAAAATGGCAATACACCCCCGGTACCTTTAAATACCCTCTGTGCTGAGGGCCCGGCTGTTTCCAGAAACAGGATGAGAATAGCCTGGACACACCGCGACCGCCAATTACCTGAGCTGGGTAAAAATCGGGCGAAGCTGTTAATGGCCGAAATAATTTATCAGGATGGGATTCCCAGATTGGCCAATGAAAGGGTGATTTTTGATTCTAAGCAATTGCCATTTTCACTGGGTCATGCAAGCCTGGAAACACAAAGCCTTGTACCGCCGGAAGATGTACAGGTAACATTCTCCGTCTATACCATCAACAATGGAAATAATACGGATGTATACATGGTAGATAGCGAAACCGGAGAATACAGGACTATCACGAATTCCCCCTGCTGCTACGATGAGCCAGAAGGAATATTCCCCGATGGGTTACACACGCTGGTCGAACACGGTCCCTCTGAGGAAACCGCCTGGCCACTACTCGATCTTTATAAATTGAAGTTAGACGGTTCAGGTGCAATGCAGCGATTGACCCATTTTACTGATTTCAAAGGGTTTAAGGCTAACCAGGGTGTGATTTCTGATGATGGTAAATATTTGTGTTTTCAAATAGGAAAAGATAATACGGAACCCGGTGTCGGTTTTGGCTTTCTTATTATGGATTTGGAAGAAGCATCGAAAAGCCTGGAAGATTTCAAGTCGTATGATGAGTATTGAAAGAAGTCTTACGAATGCCATAATGAATGGCGCAATTAATTTTTACAATAAACTACTGCGAACCCTTTTTAAAAGGAACTAAGGACTCAGTGCTCTCGGATGGTTATCGTAGCTTGACATACGCTACGGTTCAGACATGCGACCGTTGGGTGCACGATGAAACAGATCATAATTAACCACATGAGAATTCAAAGCCTACTGGAAAAGCCGCATCCATTTATTTTTAATTTGAATAGTGTGTTATTGCCCTCGGGCATTACTTTTTTGGTTCTGTTCCTATTACGACCGCTAGATTTTGATAAAATTCCTACGAATCAACTGATTGGGTGGAGTGCGTTTATTTCTTTGCTTGTAGCTATAACGATTCTCTTAAGTGGTGTTATCCTTAAGAAATTCTTTCGAAAAACTATTGAAGAGAACTGGACGGTCAAGAAGGAAATTTTAGTCTACCTTATTGTTCTGGCTATGATTTCCATTGAGCTTTTCGTGTTTTTTTTGACCCTTAATCCCGAGGCTGATACGTTACTTTTATTTCGATTTGTTGTGCTAAGAACATTGACGATTAGTTTCTTTCCGGTACTTATTCTTGTCCTTTACGAACAAAATCATTACCAAAAATTAAAAAGGAAACAAGCTGAGCGCTTAAATCAAGAACTCGAGAAAAGGCGAAATACCCCTCTACAAGAAAAGTCAGGCTACTCCCTGCCCCCCAAAATTATGTTGATGGGAGAAAACCAGAAAGCTGCTTTGCACATTCTGCCAGACGATTTATATTTTGTAAAGTCGGAGGGCAATTATGTGGAGGTGTTTTACCAACAAAACCAAAAAGTGCATAAGGAACTCGTGAGAAATAGCCTGAAAGCAATCGAAGAGCAACTTCCTCCCGCTGATTTTTATCGATGTCACAACCGCTTCCTGGTTAATCTGCGACATATTCAAAAGGTAAAGGGAAACGCAAGAAACCTGGATCTGGTTCTAGAGGGGATAGAAGAAAAAGTCCCTGTTTCCCGAAGTAAGTCTGAATCCTTGCTTCAATTATTTCAACAAAAAGCGTAGCATGCCAGTGCTACCCCTTCCCATTCTTCCCGAATAAGGATCTATTCTTCCCAAAGTGCATTTTCTGGTCCGTAATTCGTCATGTTCGGATCAACTTTGTGCCGAAAAATTTTTGGAGAGTGCCTCCAAAGAATCTATGATATTTCGTATAAATCGTACAGAATACTCCCTCGAATGAAAAATCGCCTGATCATATCACTCTATTTATGTTTGTTGATTACATCCTGTTCTTACCTCAAAAACGTGAAGTTGCTGACTGGAGGTATTATCACCCGGGAAAACTACACGCAAACCATCCCTTTTGAATGGCGAAAGGAACTCATTGTGGTGAAAGCACGTCTCAACTCAGATACAACGCTACGAGAATTCATTTTTGATACAGGGGCATTTAACAGTAAAGTGGAAAGTAGTCTGGCCAGTGATCTCAACCTGGAAGTGGTTACCGAAAAAACCAACAGTACGGCCCAGGGTAACAGCCAAAAAATCGAGGTTGTGCGGATTGATTCATTGATCCTGGGAGAGACAACAATTTACAATATTGGCGCAGGGAAACTGAACTACTCACCCACTTCAGCAAGTCCCTGTGTTGCGGCTAATGGTATTATCGGGGCCAATCTTATCAAATTGGCACACTGGAAAATAGACTATGAAAACCAGGTATTGTATTTTTCAGACACCCCGTTTGAGGTGGAGGAAGATAGTTATGTTTTGCCTTTTGAATCCCCGTTACTTTCAGGAACACCTACCATTGCCCTTGAAATAGAAGGTATGGAAGTTGAAAATATTCTAGTTGACGTAGGGTATAATGGGGGGTTGATATTGCCGATGGCCCATGCCGAAAAATTTGCAGGTCGTACATTCCATACCATTCTCGATCAATCTACATCAGGAATTTATGGTACCAATGTTGATTCATTGATCGTCAAAAATTTGGAGGTACGTGTGGGTGGGGCACAAGCTCGAATACCTGTAGAGTTTTCCTCGCTTAACAAGGCCTTACTAGGCAATGAGTTCTTAAAGCATTTTGAAATAATCATCAACTACGACCAGGAAGAAATCTATCTCAGAAAGAAAAATGAGGTCTTCGTATCTGCACCACGAAATTTTGTGGTGGCCATCCAAAATGATTCGCTTTGGACTGTCACCCGCACCACACCCGATTTACCGCTTCACCTGGGTGAAACCCTGCGAGCTGTCAACGGGAAAAAACCTAATGAGCTATTCGATTCGCACTGTGATTATGTCATGAATATTCAACGGTTGCTTGATCAATCCATTGTAAACGTGCAAAAGATGGATGGAACAGTTATAAATATCAAAACATCTGAAAATCAATAAAAAAATGAAAAACCAATACATTTTTCTTTTAACCCTCATGTTAAATTCCTTCAGTTTGGTTGCTCAGACGGATACCACTTCTCGCCTGTCTGCTTTCATCCAAAGCACTTTGGAAACCTCAGAAATAGTACCCTCAGTAAGTGTTGCGATTGTGAGCGACAGGGATGTTTTGTACCACGAAACTTTTGGCTATGCCGATTGTAAAAAACAACAATCAGCTACCAATCAAAGTGTATATTACATAGCTTCCTGCACCAAAGCCTTTAACGGACTATTGGCCCATATCCTGGCGGAAGAAGGAAAACTGGACCTCCATGCACCCATTTTAAATTATAAGCCCTTCAGGGACTTTAAACGGAAGGAAGTTTTTCAGAATATCACTGTGATGGATTTGCTCAGACATCAGAGCGGCATCGACAACCCTTATCTTTCTTTTCGTTTGGCCTATACAGGCGATTATACCCATGCCGAAATTTTGAAACTCATCGAAGAAGAAACACAGGAGAATGAAGCGGGGAAGGCGTTTGAATACACAAACTTCGGCTACTATTTATTGGATTACCTGTTACAAGAAGAGCTCGGAAAAAGCTGGAAGGACCTTTTGGATGACAGGCTTTTCACGCCATTGGGAATGGAAAGCACCACAGCGTATGCTTCCGAAGTTCCTGCCGGGCAATTGGCCCGTCCGCATAGTGGCGTGTTCAAAGGCGAAGTGCAGATATCCCCTCTACAAAAGACAGACCCTTTAATGCATGCAGCAGGTGGATTAATGACGAATAGCGATGATGCGGTGGCATTTCTTCAATTTTATTTAGGGAAAGGGAAAGGCCTATACCCTGAGCATATGGTAGAACAGACCTACCGGCAACAAGTAGAAGCCGAACACGAATATGTACGTGTTTTTGAAGGGAAAGGCTATGCGAGTGGTTGGCGTATTGGTGAGTTGGAAGGAGAAGAGATTGTATATCATTTTGGAGGATACACCGGTTATTTTGCCCATTATTCATTCATTCCCGATAAAAATATTGGCATGGCTATTTTTAGCAATACAGATATGGGCATGACCGCCGCCAATTTGATTTCCAAATACGCGTACAATACGTATCTCGGTAATAAAAAGGAAGTGAAAAGAGCGGAAAAAATTCTGAACAAAAAAGTACCGAAGGCACTTGCCCGGGAACGCAAAGCGCAGCTTGCCCATGAGCAAAAATTGGCCGAACGTGAATGGAATTTATCCCTGCCGAAGGAGGAGTTTACGGGGATTTACCAAAGTGAAAAATTCGGTAAGGTAGAAATATGCTATCAAGACGATCGGTTTGAGGTGAAAGCTGGTGCGTTAAATTCATCGGCAACTCCATATCCCGCCGAAAACACCATGCGCGTAGAGCTGGTGCCGGGATCAGGAACAATCATTGGGTTTGACCTTAAAGATGGTGAGGTAGTTTCTCTGTTCCATCAGAGAGAGACCTTTGTCAAGGTGAAGTGAGATTTCACGAGGGTTAATTTGATGATGTTCTGGCGCAGCCTGAAGCTTCCTGAAGTCCAAACCTAAAAAGGAAATGGAAGTTTATGATTTACCTTTCCTCATTTAATTCTCAAAGGACTGACCGGTATATTCTTCCCCATTCTCCCCGTTGCCCGGATCCTGGGGGGTTGCAGAAATCAATGCTCCAGGCACATCAAAAATTAAATCAGTACACGTTAAGGAGAAACAGAATTTGGCGGGTATTTTACCGCGATGTATTTTTAGGTTGCTTCAATTTGGATGATGGAGTAACCAAAAGCAATGAAGCACCGTTCCTAAGTTGTTGGCAGCGGGCCAAATCAATCGTCTAAATCAGTAAGGATAATGAAATCAATTTTAAAGAAAGTTGGCTATCTGCTAGCAGGAATATTACTATTGGTTGTGATAGGATTACTGTGGGTAAATAGCGAGCTAAATAAAATCCTGGGGGCTTCAACCAAGCTCGTTGATGCGTCTTCGTCGATATCCCAGGCCGAGGCGATCCATATAAAAAACATCAATGTGCTTTCAGAGGATTGCTCGCACTTCATTCCAAATCAAGATGTATACATAGAGCATGGACTCATTAAGGCGATCGTCGATAGTGCGACCACATTTCCTGGTTCAATAACCGCAATTGATGGCACAGATAAATACTTAATTCCCGGCTTGGTTGATTCGCACGTACATCTTCAAGAGAGTAAAAATGATTTGCTTCTCTACCTGGCAAACGGCGTAACCTATGTCAGAGAAATGATGGGGAGCCCCGTTACGTTGGAGTGGAAAGAATCTGTTCGGAAAAATGGATACGGACCTGCCATGTTCATTGCCTCGCCCCCTGTATATAGCGAGAGTGGATTAAAAGGGTATTACACGGCATGGACCAGAAAAGCCATCAACTATGCCAATGAAAAAGATGCGCGTGAAGCGATACAGGAGCTTCATGCCATGGGATACGATGCGATAAAAATGTACGGATTCGTTAATGAAGAGATGTTTAAATCAACGATCCGCATCGCCGAAGAATATGATATACCTGTTGTTGGCCATATTCCTCAAATCGGATTGTCTGCTGTGTATGAATCCGGGCAAAAGGAAATTGCCCATATTGAAGAGCTAACGAAAAAAACAATGATTGATTTTGGCTCTTCGGTATATTCTAATCCGGATAAATACTTAGACTATTTGAGTGAACAAACCGATGAAATAGCCAATCAGTTAAAATTAAATGGAATCACCGTAGTCTCTACTGTATGGCTTAATGAAAGTATTATTGAACAAAGTGTCAATTTAGAAGCCATTCTCAAAACAGTCGAATTGGAGTACGTAAACCCAGCCATTGTCGAAGGTACCAAGGTTCATAAGCTGGGGTGGTTGCCGGGCGGAAATACCTATGAAGCGCCCAAAGAGGTAAGAAACTCAAGTGACTTACGAAAAAAGCAAGTTAAGTTTTGGGAGACGTATGTCGAAGCTGTGTATATGATGACAAAATCTCTGGTCAAATACAACGTTCCCATTTTCGCGGGAACAGATGCCAATGCGCCGTTGATGGTCCCTGGCTTTTCGCTGCACAGGGAATTTGAAGCTTTAAAAAGAGCAGGATTGACAAATTCTCAAGTACTTTATTCAGCAACCGTTGCTCCGAACGAATCGATGAAAAGCAATTCGAAACCGTGCGCCTCGTTCCCTTTCTGGAAGAAGCGTTGGTCGTAGGGTTTGGCGCTGAAAAACACGATTTTCATGCTTAGATCCTCCCTCAGCAACCTGTATCCAAAATCTCGATAAGGTCTTC
>CAYGOW010000110.1:0-9805 GCA_964351425.1 uncultured Roseivirgaceae bacterium | reverse complement strand
GTCCCAGCCCAGCTCAAGAAAAATTTTGAAGTCACTCATCGCGTTTTCTTAACAAGGGGCAAAGATTAATGATTACTTTTGACAATCCGATAATTATTTGACGTATGCGCATCCTTTTTACACTAGTGGCAATATCCTTTGTTTCGTTTGTCCTTCACCCGATTCATGTAAGCGTATGCGACATTGAGCTTGACAGGGAGGAAAATCGCCTTGAAATGACAATGCGCATTTTTACCGATGACCTGGAGAAACAAATACGTGAGGAGACCGGTGAAATGACTATGGATATTCTAAACCCTCCTGATAAATACTCAACCGATCAGCTTTTTCAGGAGTATCTTGAAAAACACTTTTCAGTTACCCTGAACGGAGAAAAGGCGGATTATAAATACCTGGGCCATGAAGTGGAATCAGGTTCTGTCTATTGTTACATGATGGTGGCGGATGTCACTGAGGTATCTTCCCTTTCCGCCTTCAACGACATTCTAATCAGGACCTTCGACGACCAGGTCAACCTGATTCATGTGGAGATCGACGGGGAGATTCACTCGATGATGTTCCGTAAAGGGTTGCTCAACCAATCCCTTAACTTTGATTAAGGCTGAATTGCTTAAAGGCCTCCCACTTTTTACCGTTGTGCTTAAGGAGACTAACTTCGTGAACATCCCATTTGCCTGAAAAGGGTTTATTTCTGAACTCCTTCCATGCTTCTTCAAAACGCGCGCGTTTAAGGTCCCGGAATGCTACGGTCATATGGGGAGTGAACCCCCGGTTTTTCCAGTCTGCATTCTCCGCATGAAGAATTTCCTGCATCTGCTTTCGAATTAATTGATACAGCCGGGTCAGGGGTGCCGTTTTTTCAACATCAATATAAATGACCCGGGGAGCAAATGCAGCAAACCCATTCAGGGATAGTTCAAACGAGTTGATCTCGCTCACGGTCTCTTTCAATCCGTCAATCAGCCTCTCCAACTTCCGGTCTTTTAACCTGAAAGGCATGTGCAGGGTCACGTGGGGAGGGGACTTGAGTCCCGCCCGGCTATTATATTCTTCCGCGAAATACTGCTTTATTTCCCATGCCCTGTCAAACAAGGGTTGAGGCGGTACTAATGCGATGAAGTACAGTGACCCTGCCGGATGAATATCCGCCATCTTACAAATTATTTTTTAACCAGTTGGTCATCATGGTATACAAATGCGGACGGGCATTCCCCCGATAAATCCCGTGAGCACGATCCGGATAATAAAACGAATCAAACTGTTTCCCGGCGGCAATCAAAGCATCCTGCAAAGCAACCGCGTTTTGAAAATGAACGTTGTCATCGCCGGTGCCATGAACAAGCAGAAAGTTGCCTGAAAGCTTGTCGGCATGGGTTGTCGGAGAATTATCATCGTATCCCGATGCATTGTCCTGGGGCAATCCCATATACCTTTCTGTGTATATGGTATCGTAGTACCGCCAATTCGTAACCGGCGCTACCGCAATCGCCGCCTTGAATACATCGGCACCCTTCAGTATGGCAAGCGAGGACATGTAGCCCCCGTAACTCCATCCCCAAATCCCGATCCTGTCACCATCTACATAAGGCAAACTGCTCAAATACCTGGCCCCTTCAATGTGATCCTCCACTTCGTATTTACCTAATTGCTCATAGGTCATCTTCTTGAAATCCGCCCCGCGTGCGCCTGTTCCCCGGGTATCAATTACAGCTACAATATACCCCTGCTGTACGAGCATCTGGTGCCAGTAAAAATGACCGCCTCCCCAACTGTTGGTGACATTCTGTGAACCCGGCCCGCTGTACTGGTAAATCAATACGGGATATTTTTTGCTGGCATCCATGTTAGCGGGTTTCAGCATGTATCCATTCAGGGAAGTACCATCAACGGTTGGAAAAGTAAAGAACTCCTTGGGTCGCAACGCATATTCTTCGGCCGCCGTCAGCAATGCGGAATTATTCTCCAAAACCTTGACCTTCCTGTTGCCGCGCGTACGGTAAAGCGTCACCGTAAGCGGCTGGTTGGCATTCGAATAATAATCAATGTAATACTTCTGGTCAGGGCTCATGTTGATCTGGTGAATGCCCGCCTCTACAGTAAGCTTTTCTTTCTTTTTACCTTCAAGATCCGTGACGTACAGGTATCGCTCCAGCGGAGAATCTTCCGTGGAAGTGTAGTAAACCGTTACATTTTTGCCTTTTTCCTCAATGCCGGCAATGTCAGAAACTTCCCATTCGCCTTGCGTAACCTGCTTGACAAGCTTCCCGTCAATGGTATACAGGTAAATATGCTTGAAGCCATCCCGTTCACTGGAAATTATGAAGTGCTCCCCGTCTTGCAGGTACACGAGGTCATCAACAAAATCGACATCAATGTAGGTGTCATACTTGTCGGTATACACCACATCAACTTCTCCCGTAGATGCATTTACATGGAGAATATCCATCTGATTTTGAAGACGGTTGAGACGCACAAGCGAAAACATATTGCCATTTCCTGTACGACGGATACGGGCTATGTAGTATTCCTGGTCCTGCCCAATGGCCACTTCTTTCATTGAGCCTGAATCAATGCTGTAAAGTGATGCTTTCAACAGTGAATTTTTCTCTCCCGCCTTGGGGTATTTGAAGGTATAGTTTTCAGGATACAGTGCGCCCTGATTCCATTTCTGCATGGTAAACTCAGGTACTTCCGTTTCATTAAACGAAAGGAAAAACAGATGCTGACTGTCCCCCGACCATTCAAATGCCCGGGTGAAACTGAGTTCCTCCTCATATACCCAGTCGCTACTTCCATTTATTATTTTGTTGAATTCGCCATCTGTGGTAATCTGGGTTTCTTCCCCCGTATCCAGGTGCTTGTAGGAAAGAGTGTTCTGGTGGACCCACGCTACCCTGGATCCGTCGGGAGAAAAGGTGGCATAACTCTGACGTCCCGAGGAAGTGAGCGGGGCTAATGACTTATTCTCCGTGTCATAGACATAATACATGGCCGTGAAGGATCTTCGGTATATTCCCTGGCGATCTGTGCGCAATAGAATCCGACGCTGATCCGGAGAATACTGATATTCATCAAACTGGATCGCCGGATCCAGGGTAGACCCGTCCAGCAACGTCTTGACTATTTCTCCCGATGTCACGTCGTATTGTACAATATTGTTATTTTCCAGGGCAGTGTAGTAGCGTCCGTCATTCATCCAGTTAATACCGTAGACCGAGTTTTGCCTGAAGGTAGGCCTGGAGAATAAATCGTCAATGGTGATTTGTTTCTGAGCCTCGGCGCTCAGAAGCAACAAGGACAGGAATGAAAGAAAAAGTGTTTTTTTCATGGTAATAAGGTGCTGGTATAGTGTCTTTCCACGAAGTTACATAAACTGTGCCGGACGCGAGAATTGCGGACAAAAAACAACGTGCCCTCCGATAAATCCACGATACGTATCACGGTGGCTTTTAATTTCGTTGGTGTGCTTAGATCGGAAGAAAGAAGTTATTGCTTTTCACCCGGTATAGCGTGAAACAATAGATCGGACCTGGGCCGCATAGCCTCCGCCAAACAAATTAACATGCACCAGCAAGGGATACAGGTTGTAAATGTCCAATCGCTCCTGGTACCCTTCCTGCAATGGCCAGCTTTCCTGATAGGCTGAATAAAAGGAATCGGGAAATCCGCCGAACAGCGTCGTCATAGCAATATCCATTTCACGATGGCCAAAGCAAACGGCAGGATCGATCAGCACCGGATTCTCGTCCTGGTCGACCAGGTAATTGCCACTCCATAGGTCACCATGCAGCAATGACGGTGGCTCACTAATAAGCAAATCAGGCAAACGTTCATAAAAGCGGTTCATCGCCCGTGTGAAGGAATCATCGAAGGCTCCTTTTTTCCTGGCGATTTTCATTTGCGGCTCAAGTCGGCTTTCAATAAAAAATCGACACAAATCTGATTCAGGCGTATTCGTCTGGACTAATGAACCCATGTAATTGTCATGATCAAGTCCATATTCGTCCTGCGTGACCCGGTGTAAGTTGGCCAGCCGTTGCCCTAGTCGTTCGCCTGCCAAATAGGTGGTTCGCCGTGTTTCTATAAATTCAAGCAGAAGTGCATCATGCTGTTCTCCGTGAATTACCTCCATCACTTTCGGAATCCGCACTGCATCTGCGGATGCCAATAGTCGAAGTCCCTTTGCCTCTGCGTCAAACATATCCGGATAAGCGTTCCGGCTATTCCATTTTATAAAAAAGGTCCCGTTGCTTGCAGAAACTTTCTGCCCGTTATTAATGCACCCCCCACTAACCGGTTGGCTCCCCTCGATCCTGCCGGTGATCGTTCTTACTTTTTCTAAGATATCATCTGGCAACCGGCTCAATGGGACATGGCATTTCTCAGGTCCTCGGTTAAATCGTCTGCATCTTCAATACCCACCGATAAACGAAGTAAATTATCGGATATGCCCGCTTTTTTTCTTGCTTCCGGACCTGGCTTGGCATGAGATGTCAGGCGAGGTGAGGTAATGGTAGATTCAACGCCTCCCAGGCTCATGGCCGGGGCGATGAGGGCAAGACGGGAAACGAAAATGTCGGGGTCACCCTTTACTTCAAATGACAGCATCGCGCCAAATCCGTTCATTTGTCTTTTTGCCAGTTCGTGACCGGGGTGTGACGTCAGCCCAGGATAGTAAACCCGGTCAATGCCATCCATTCCCATCAGGAATTCCGCAATGGCCAAGGCATTTTCATTTTGCTGCCGTACCCGAACAGTCAGGGTCTTTATACTGCGCTCCAGCAAGTGACAGACCTGGGCATTCAGTACGGCCCCCATGTTTACCGCCGCATGCCTGATCGGGTTGATAATTTCTGCTGATGACACCACTGCACCTGCCGAAAGGTCACTGTGGCCTCCCAGGTATTTCGTGGCACTGTGCATCACCACGTCAATACCGTGGGCAATCGGGTTTTGGTTGACCGGCGACGCAAACGTATTGTCGATACAAGATATGATGCCATGTTTACGAGCCCAATCCGCCACCAGCTTCATATCAATGATGGTAAGCAATGGGTTGGAAGGTGTCTCTATGTAGACCAGCCTGGTCTTTTCATGTCGGGCATTCTCCAGTGAATCCACGTCTACATGATCAATAAAGGTATAGTGGATGCCCATCCGGTTCAACTCCGAAGTGATCGCATAATGCGTGCCTCCGTATAAGTCATTCTGGAATATGGCATGGTCGCCCGGTGAGAGCAACCCGAGTAAGGTGGTGAATATTGCGCCCATACCCGAACTGAAAACAAGTCCGTCCTCGGCACCTTCCAGTGCACATATTTTTTCAACCAGCACTTTTTGATTGGGTACGTTAAAATTCCTGGGATACGCAAAATCGTCTACGTCCAGGTAGGCGAATGCCGTGGCTGAATACAGCGGGGTAACCAGGCCAGTACTCCGGCCATCAACCAAACTTCCGCTATGTAAACAGCGGGTTGCCTTTCCCCAGGCATTATTTCCAACGGATGACTTCATGGTTCTTTGTTATGTTTAGATAATCCGGCACAGCGGATTGGATTTCATTAAATAAGGATTCAGCAATACGAAGCTTGAGAAAATTGGAATGGCTCACCAGGCTCACCTCACGGGTTGGCACAGGGGTCTTGAAATACCTCAGGTGATTGCGTGAATTGGCATCCATTTCAATTGTAGCCAGGGCAGGCAGTAACGTAACCCCGCCATGTTTATCCACCAGCCGCTTTAACGCTTCCAATGATCCGCTTTCATACTTAAAGCGTGACGTGCGCTGATGATAATGCTGGCAAATATTCAGTACCTGCTCCCTGAAACAGTGTCCTTCATTCAGCAATAATAACTCCGAGGTATCCAGGTCTTCATATGAAAGCGTTTCTTTTTTGAAAAGCGGACTCCTGTGCGAAACGTAAGCGACAAATTCTTCATTGAATATCGGTCGTGTGGTAAGGGTGTTTTCCCCGAGTGGACTAACCAGAAGGCCAAGGTCAAGGTCTTCATTATTAAGTCGGCGGACCATTTCTTCGGTGACAAGTTCTTCAACACGCAGACTGATATCCGGATATTTCTCCAGGAAGCGATTGACAAATAATGGCAACAAGTACGGAGAAAGTGTCGGGATAATACCTATGGTTAGTTCGCCCGCGATTTCCCCCTTCTCCATCTTGATCATTTCCTCCACCTTTCGGCTTTCGTGGAGAATTTTACGCGCCTGCTCAATGATACGACGTCCCGTTTCAGTCGGACGGATGGGCTGCTTCTGCCGGTCAAAAATGGTGACCCCCAGTTGCTCTTCCAGCTTATGAATTTGCATACTCAGCGTGGGCTGCGTCACATGACAGCTTTCAGCGGCTTTGCCGAAATGCCGGAAAGAATCCACTGCAACAATATATTCCAGTTGAATTAAAGTCATATGCCGAAATTAGTTAAATGCGATCAATAATTCCCGTATTGAAAGAATGAGATAATATTCATCCATTATGTATACTGAACATAATGACGCCATTTCTCAAGCACCTCCTGGAAATCATCAGGCAGAGGGGCTTCGAAAAAAACTTTTTCTCCGGTACGCGGATGAATGAAGCCAAGTGTGGCGGCATGGAGGGCCTGGCCCTGAATTAGTTTAAACGCATTCTCTACGAATGACTTATACTTAGAAAAAATAGTCCCTTTCAGTACTTTATCACCTCCGTAGGTAGGGTCATTGAATAATGGATGTCCGATGTATTTCAAATGTGCCCGGATTTGATGCGTTCTGCCGGTTTCGAGACGACACTTGATCAGTGCTACATAGCGCAAGGTCTCCAATACCTCATAGTGAGTGACCGCCCTGCGCCCGACATCACCCTCCTCAAAGGCCGTGGTTATGCGACGGTCCTTTGGGCTTCTTCCCAGATTTACATCAATTGTTCCCTCAGCCGGTTCCGGAATGCCCCAAACCAGCGCCTGATAAGTCCGCTCGATACTATGATCGTAGAATTGCCTGGCCAGATGAGTCATGGCCATTTCTGTTTTGGCAATAACCAGTAAGCCGGAGGTGTCTTTGTCTATACGGTGAACAAGGCCCGGGCGCCCGTCATTTCCTTCCATTTCCGGAAGGTTTTTGAAATGATATGCCAGGGCATTCACAAGTGTACCCGTCCAGTTTTGATAGGCAGGGTGGACAACCATCCCTGACGGCTTATTAACCACCAGGATATCCTCATCTTCATAAACAATATTCAGCGGAATGTCTTCCGGGACCACATCCGTGTCACGCGGTGGTTCGGGGAAAGACACTGTCACGACATCACCGGGCTTAACCTTATAATTCGGCTTTATCGATTCCTCATTGACCTCTACAAAGCCATCATGAATCCCGCTTTGAATTTTGTTTCGTGTCACATTGGACAGTTTGTCCTGGAGGAACTTGTCTATTCGCAGTGGGGCCTGCCCGGGATCAACAACAATCCGGTGATGCTCGTACAGCTCTTCTTCGTCAATAAAATCTTCTCCCATTATTTACCATTCACATTCGGCTCCAAAGATAGCACCAATTGGTGAACCATCCGGTGGATTTAGTGCTGGTGTTACTTCAAATTCCTTCGGGTCTTCCAGGAATGAAGTAATTCGTGAGACAAGCAAGTTATAGTGTGCGGTATCTTCTGTAGTATCTCCTTTTCCTTTTGCCCACGTACTAAGCTCGATAAGCGATCGCATGGCAATCGCCCGCACCATATTTCCCGTACGCATATTTCCGGCCAGTTCGATAAGCTGGTTCACCGTAACATAATCGACCACACGTTTTGTTTCACCTGCCAGTCCTCCTGGCGATTTCGCTTTAACGGTAGCATTCAACACCTCACTGATCACCTCCCGCAAGGCAGGTTGAGAGTCCTCGCGGGCATGAAACTCTACCAGGCGCTGAGCCCTGGCAGGATGAAACAAAAGCGACATCGTCATCCCTGCGGCGCTTTCTGCGGCCCCCAGCGGATCAAACGTAACCCCCGTTCGGATATTTACCATTTCACGGTCCCGACCACTGCCGATGGGTTGAGGAGGAATCATGCGGAGAAGTTCTTCCGGCAATGTTAACACAGCCGGGTCTACTGTTCGCAAAAGTTGCTGAAGCGCCTGTTTCTGAACCTTCGGGTCCACCCACTCTGTGACGGGTTGTCCGTCTCCCCGCAAGGCATAACGGTAATTCAATCCTCCAATAAGTTTCACGGCAGCTTCGGTTTGGTATCGGTGAAGAAAATATACCGGGACCAATACCATCTCAAGCTGTGCATAAGGAACACCTGCCCGAATATTATTGACTCCGAATTGTTTCAGGGCCACCTCACGTACATCCAGCACGTGTCCGAGCTCTTCCGTCGCACTTCGTCCATTATCCCAAAGATGTGCATAAGGGTGCGCGCCGCCGGTCGGACGGGCATCCTGGTCCGACAGAAACGTCAGGCCATTCTTTAGTGATTTCTGAATAATCTCATTCAAAGCTGCAGCTTCATCAACATTTTCAGGGAAATCCTGGTATCCGAAGGCAATCGCTACTTTATCCCAGGCACCAATTTTATCGTCATAAGCATCACTTAAATCGATCTTCCCGTTCGTTAATTTTATGGTCGGATGGGGATAATCCATTACGGATGCTCGGCCCTCAGTACTTGATGCGTAACTATGTGACAAGCCAAGGGTGTGACCGACTTCATGTGCCGATAATTGCCTTAGTCGAGCAAGGGCCATTTCCTGCATTTCAATGGGTACCTCTTCTCCATTCTCATAGGGAGCGAGTAAGCCCTCAGCGATTAAATAATCCTGGCGAACCCGTAAGGATCCGAGCAGAACATGTCCTTTTATTATTTCTCCCGTCCGTGGATCTGTGACCGATGATCCATAGGACCAGCCCCGCGTTGATCGATGGACCCAATTGATCATGTTGTAGCGTACATCCATTGGGTCAGCATCTTCCGGAAGTACTTTTACCTGAAAAGCGTCCTTATACCCCGCCGCTTCAAACGCCTGGTTCCACCATTGCGCCCCTTCGATCAATGCCGATCGTATCGGCTCCGGAGTTCCCGGGTCCAGGTAGTAGATAATTGGCTCCACCGGTTCGCTTACAGCGGCACCCGGATCCTTTTTTTCGAGCCTGTGGCGCGTGATGAATTTTTTTTCTAAAGGTTCGGAAATGGGTGTGGCATAGTCAAAATAAGACCGCGCGTAATAACCCGCCCTGGGATCAAATAACCGTGGTTCATACCCATCATCCGGCAATTTCACAAAGGAATGATGCTGGCGAACGGTCAGGTTATCTTCGGCTGGACTTACACTACGGAGGTTTCTCCCAGCACCTTTCCCGGTGAATGTTAAAATCATTTCAAATTCAGCATTTTCAGGGAAACTCTTCGTGCGTTCCAGGTAAATAGCAGAACGGGACTTATCAACAGACCATGTCCCTTCGTTACGGGACTTCAATGTGCCCGCCACGTCATGGGCATCCTGCATGAAAAAATCGGTAGCGTCTACCAGCACTTTACCATCCTCTTCCGTAACCAATGTAAATCCCCATAAAACTCCGCGGGCAAATGCATCATCAACCGCCTTTCGTTCCAATGGGTTATCACTTTCTGCCCGAAACCGGTAATTAGATTCTACCAGAAGAATTTTGGGCCCGTGTCGCTCAAAGTAAACGATCTCAGTTCCACCAAGCTGGTTTTTGTCAAGCCCGATATCATTCGAACCAACACCCGCGGAGAGTGAATGCACATACAGGAATTCTTCATTGAATGAATCAATCACGAGCATGATCTTATCC
>CAYGOW010000109.1:0-9813 GCA_964351425.1 uncultured Roseivirgaceae bacterium | reverse complement strand
GCCCTGAGCTACTCCAATGGCCAAATCGATCTGAATCCTGAAACAGAGAATGAATTTGTCACTCCGTCTGCCGACATAGAATCATTCCTGACCGACCCGGAGACACCAGGAATGCTTTCCATTGCGATCAGCGTTTATGGGAATATGCATTTATTGCATCGCAGCCAGGAAGAACGGGCGAGCAAAATTCTCGGGTTGATTGAAGATGAATTGATTAAAAAATAAGACTAAACATGCCAGTTTTCAACTTTCCAGGCATCAATTACCGGGATTAGCTGGCAGGATTTGCCTTACGATTAAAGGGCGAGCTATTTCTTTACTTCAGTAGAGGATCCGGCATCATTCTCCGAAAACCGCCAGTAGGCCAGCCCCAATCCGATATGGAACAGGAAAAAGGCGAGGCCAAATATTTGCCTTGGGGTCTGACTCAAAGAGCTGATGACAATGCAAACGAGCATAATGCCAAGGATGGCTATTCCCAATTTTCGGGGTACCAGCCCCTTGCTGGTAAACGTCTCAAGGTTAAAAATCAGTAGCCACACCAACATGACAAGCGGGTCCCCAGGGCGATATAATCCAGCTACTGCTCCCCGAATGGAAAGAAAGAGTTCAGGCTGTTCTTCAAAATAAGGCAGTGTGGCCTCATAGCCACCCAGTGACACATCGAAGCCGGCAATCATCATGAGCTCGCCCACCAGAATACACGCCCAGAGCGCACTGAGGGGAATTCCCTTGATGACACGGGAAGATTTGATGAGCAGAATAAACGCCACGGTCCATAAGACATGCGCCAGCTTTTGCCAGCTCCAGATGGATTTCAGGACGGGCCAGTGATCATGAATAAAAGCCGGGGTCTCTTCAGGCGGTCGATCCGTCCATCCGACCCAGCCTGACTGGAATTCAAAAAATATGGTTATAAAGAATAAAACGACACCGGATAACAGGAGCAATCCGGCTACTTTCATTTCACGTGCATTAGCAGTCATAGTGCAATTTATTTAAGACGTGTAGTACAATCCTTTACTTGGACATTTTATGAAGGCAGCAAATTACATTGATTTCTCAATGGATCGTTAGTGGTAAAAGGCAAAATCCTATTGCGGGAAGTCTGGTGCAGCGGTGCATTCCCCTACCAGATTCTGTAGAAATAGCCCACTAACTCCATCAGCCAGGCAAGGCCGACATGCAGCATCACCCCGCCCCAGATCGTACGGGAGTGAATGGCGATGACACCGAGGATATAGCCACCGACGAGCGAACTGATCGATTCGGTGAGGGGTTTGCCAAAGTGCAGAAAGCAATACGTGGCAATCATGGGATACACGACAAAAGGGCCGAAATATCGGGAGAATGTAAAGATCAGGAAACCACGGAAAAACATTTCTACCGAAATAAAATTCACGCCATAGGCTGCTTCATACACCAGAACATTGATCCAGGCAGGCAGGTCGTGTTGTTGGACAAACTGGGGACCGCCCACCTCCAGGTAGCGTGGGTAGTGGCCCTGGATGTCCTGGAAGGCACCCCCGATAACAATAGCTACCGCAGCCAGTTCAAGTAATAACAGGTAGGGGCGTGGGTCAAAGGCATTTACGATGAGGCCGTAGAAGCGATTCGGTTGATTCCGTTCAATCAGAAGGTAGACCAGGCAAAGCGGCAGGACCATCGTGAGCAAGCTGATCAGCCTTCCAAGTACCCGGGTCAGGTAGTAGGCATCCCAGCCGGAAAATGACGAAAGAAAAGGCTGTATGGACAAAGACCTGTCAAAGGCCAAAATGCCGAAACCCAGTACCACCCGCCACCAGAATCCTTTTTTCTGCCACCAGCGGCTCTCACGGGTTTTATTCAGGAATATCAGGCACACGGCCAGGTAGGGCAGGGCATGAAAGAAAAACATACCGGCAAACCGTGGCAACCCGGGCAGTGTGTCTATGTACTGGTCCTCAAAATCGAGGAGGTAGTTCAGGGTGAGGCATAGCGCCATAAACAGCATCAGGCCTGCATGCTGCGGAAGTGATGCGGTTGCTTTCCAATGATTTCTGAGTTGATTAATTATTTTTTTCAAAATGGAAGTGGTAAGGTTCCGGGCCTTTGTCGTGGCATAAAAGTAACTATTATGAATGATTGCAATTAAAAACTTTTCTATATCCGGGGCTGCGTATCCTGTATTGACGGGTTAATTTTTGTATTTTGACAGAGAGAGTACAAAAACATGGAAGATCGTAAAGTTAAATTGTATGATCAACTGGTTGCGAGGTGTTCCGGTTTTGACCGGAAAGGCAAAACAATGCCCTATACCTCGGCCAACGGACACATGTTTTCGCAGCTTAATAAAGACGGACAACTTGGGATTCGGTTTTCCCGGGAAGTTCAGGAAAAGTATATCCGTGAGCTTGACACGGATTACTTCAGGTCCTATGGGGCTGTGATGAAGGGGTATGTGCTGATGCCCGAGTCACTTTGGGAAACCCCGGACAAACTCGCCGCGTACCTTCAGGAGAGCTACGCCTATATTCTAACCCTTGACCCAAAATAAACGATGATGAAAAAATACGGATTGCACGGAAGTTTACGCGCCAAACCAGGCAATGAGGAATCACTGGCCAGGTTGCTGCTTGAGGCGGCAAATATAATGAAGGACCATCCGGCGTGCCACTTGTACGTCGTGAGTCAGGAGCAGTCCGACCCCGCAAATATTTATGTTACCGAAGTGTGGGATAGTAAGGAGGACCATGATGCGTCCCTTTCCATGGAGGGGGTGCCACAGCTGATTTCCGCGGCGATGCCCTTGCTGGAAGGAAAGCCGGCGGGGGGTACGGTCCTGACAATTTTAGGAGGAAAAGGACTTAATTAACAATACCAAGATGGAAGCATTGAAAGTTTTAACTGATAATTAATCCGAACAGGGCTGTTATCAGTTCAATCAATTTCGGCGAAATTAATTCCTTGGGGTTATCGAGGGAATAAATTTGAATTGAACGCTGGCGCACACCCTTGATCATATTCGTACAGGATGAACTATGTTGATCTGCTTCCAGCATCGGTAAATCGCCTTTTCAATAGATGGCACGCCTATTGTCATGTCAAGAGGCGTAACATCTCGATTCTATGCTAAAACATATTTCCCGACTTATCTTTCGTAATTTTTTGCGCTTTAAAAGTGCCTTTCTCATTAACCTGATCGGACTCTCTACCGGAATGGCCTGCGTGATGCTTATCTTTTTATGGGTACATGACGAATGGCAAACGGATCGTTTCCATTCGCATGGAGACAAGCTCATTCAGGTATTGGAAAATCAAACTGACCAGGGAGAGGTGCGCACGACGGAATCTACCTCCGGACTGCTGGCGGAAACAATGAAGAAGGATTTTCCTGAGGTTACAATGGCCACGTCGGTAGCTCCGGCCGAATGGTTTGATCGTTTCACCCTGGTAGATGATGAGGATAAAAAGTTTAAAGCTACCGGGCAATTCGTGGGGTCCGATTACCCTGTAATGTTCTCCCTGCCACTAATTCTGGGATCACGCGAGGATGCACTTCAGCGAATGGATGGCATTATGTTATCGGAGGAATTGGCTACCCGAATGTTTGGGAGTCCGCAAGAAGCCATGGGGAACGTGATTGAATGGCAGTTACTTCACTTCAGAAAGGATGCGATTGTCACAGGGATATTCAGCGAACCAGAAACTTCCGCATCCAGATCGTTTGGGTTTTTACTCTCATTCGAGCAGTTCAAGGACATTAACCCGTCCGTGCTTAGTTGGGGCAATACTGGTCCAAATACCTACGTCCTTCTGAATGAAAATACGGATCAGCAACAGTTTGCGGACAAAATATCGCGCTACCTGGAAAAAATTGACCCGAGTCTGACTTATCGAAACCTAATCTTCCGGCCTTTTTCTGACGGTTATCTTTATGGGGACTATGAGAACGGCCAGGTATCCGGCGGCCGGATAGAATACGTGACCCTTTTTTCGATTGTAGCGCTCTTCATCCTGGTGATTGCCTGCATCAACTTCATGAATCTTTCCACCGCCAAGGCGGCCCGACGTGTTAGGGAAGTCGGCATCAAGAAATCAATGGGTGCGACCCGTCGCCTCCTCATTCTCCAGTACCTGACCGAATCGGTCTTTATGGCCTTTCTGAGCCTGGTGATTGCCGGCGCTTTATCAAGCCTTCTGCTTCCTTCGTTCAATGCCATGACGGGTAAGACCCTTGCTCTTTCCTTCGATCCGTGGGTGCTTTCGGGCTTAGTGATGATTGCCGGGGTCACCGGGTTACTGGCCGGTAGTTACCCGGCTTTTTACCTGTCAGGTTTTAACCCGGCACTGGTGCTGAAAGGGCTTATTCACAATTCCGTCGGAGAGATCTTGATCCGTAAAGGACTGGTCATCTTTCAATTTACCATGTCCTGCCTCCTGATTGCCGGTGTTTTGGTGGTAAACCGCCAGATTCGCTTTATCCAGGAGGAGCATATGGGATTTGATCGGGAGAATGTGATCATGTTTCCATTTGAAGGTGAGATGGCCGGGAATCCCTCGAATTTTCTGGCGCAGTTGGAAAGACAGCCCGGGGTCGTGCGGGCTAATTATCTCGAACAGACCTTTGTGGGGAATGAGAGTTACACCATCGGGCTTACATGGCAGGGAAAGGATCCGGATACGCAGGTCCCCTTTCATAATTTCAGTGCGAGCCAGGGATTGGTTGAAACACTTGGCCTGGAGATTCTGGCGGGACGAAACTTCCATGTGAATCCTGCCGCCGACAGCAATTCGTTGCTTTTGAACGAGACAGCAGTCAGCATTATGGGACTGGAGGATCCCATTGGAAAGACCGTCAACCTTTGGGGGACGGAGCGCGAGATCATTGGTGTAGTGAAAGATTTTCAGTTCATGTCCTTGCACGAACAAATCAAACCGGCTTTCATTAAGCTGAGCGGTACTACCGTGCAGAATGTAACTGTCAGGCTGGAAGGAAACCAATTAGAAAAAACATTGGCGAATCTGTCGGAATTTTATGAATCCTACAATCCGGGCTATTCGTTTGAATATTCCTTCCTTGATCAGAAATTTCAGGAAATGTACACGGCTGAACTAACGGTATCCCGGTTATCCCGGTATTTTGCAGGACTTGCAGTCCTCATATCCTGCCTGGGTTTGTTTGGGTTGGCCGCATTCACGGCTGAGCGGCGTAGTAAAGAAATTGGCATTCGGAAAATTCTTGGAGCGGGAAGTTTACGGATTATCATGATGCTCACGGGAGAATTCTCCAGGATGGTGGTTACCGCCATTGTCATTGCTATCCCCCTTGGATATTTCCTCGCCAGGTGGTGGCTGACGAATTTTACGCGTCAAATGGATCTCGCCTGGTATTATTTTGCCGGAGCAGGGGCAATCGCTTTGCTTATTGCCTGGCTGGTGGTAGGGTTTCAAACCTGGCGAGCCGCATCCATTACCCCGGTAGAAAGTCTCAGGAGCGAATGATATGGCCATACCAATGATCCTTTTATTTAGGTGAAATTGGGCCAGATGATTTGTTCTTCACAGGAGTCTTCGTATTCGCTTTCCGCGCTATGAGTCTGGTAATTGTCCTGTGCTTCCAATTTTCAAAATATTCAACTATATTCTATTGTAAATGAATCATTTCTTCAGGTGGTATTGAGTTTACGCCATATGTCTCAGGATGATTCACTATCAAATGACACCAACCAGCAATACGCCATGATCGAAGCATTGAAAGAAAAAACTGGTAAATCACTCGAGGAGTGGATAGCCATTGTGAAACCTAAAAATTTTCAAAAGCACGGTGAGATAGTGAAGTATTTAAAATCGGAACATGGGTTCACCCATGGCTACGCCAACCTGGTGGCGCTAAAGACGCGGGAAACGGATGCCGGTTCGATTGATGACAAAGACCTGATCAGCGCCCAGTACGGCAATGGGAAGGAACATCTTAAGCCGATTTACGAAAAATTACTCGGGATCGTGAAGGGATTTGGTCCGGATGTGGAGGTTATCCCTAAAAAATCCAACGTGAGTGTAAAAGCGGCCCGTCAGTTCGCGCTGATCCAGCCGAGCACGAAAACGCGGATTGATCTGGGATTAAAATATGACGACGCACCGGATAATGACCGGGTTCTGGATTCGGGTTCTTTTGGCACCATGTGCACCAACCGCGTCATTCTCACGGCACTGGAAGAGGTGGATGACGAACTGATAGCCTTGCTGAAAGAAGCCTATAGTCAATCCTCAAAGAAATAGTCAACCCGGAACCTGTTCTCCTCGTTTAAGAGTATATGATAGAACAGTTGCAAAGAACCACTTCGATCCGCATCGTAGACTACAAGCCTATGTACCGGCCTTATTTTAAATCTTTAAATGAGGCGTGGATCAAGGAATTCTTTACGCTGGAGGAACCTGATCGAAAGATGCTGGAGGATCCTGAAGGATACATCATTAACCGTGGAGGGGCGATAGTAATCGCGCTGGAAAGAGACAGTCCGGTAGGCGTATGCGCACTGGTTCCCTGGCACGGTGATAAATCAGAATTTGACTTCGAACTGGCCAAAATGGCGGTGAAACCTTCGGCGCGTGGAAAGGGAGTAGGCGAGTTGCTGGGCAAAGCCGTTCTTAATAAAGCCCGGGAGAAAGGGGCCAAAAGAATCTACCTTGAAACCAATACAGTTCTGGATGCTGCACTTCGACTCTATAAGCGGCTGGGCTTTAAGCGAATTGAAGGGGTAAACACGCCCTATTCCCGATGCAATACCCAGATGGAGTATTTAATTTATTAAATTGGTCTGATGAATTCCCGGCTGTGATGTGTTCGCCAGTATGTCTTGGTTAAATATGCATTATCTGCCAAATTTGATTTAATTAGAGTTTCAAAACTTTTAATTAAAGGATTGGGAAAGTATTTAAATACACCATGGTTATATAAAATAATCAGGATTTATAATCTGTTTCTTGCTATTATTCCATCCATAGCTTTCTACAGGGCCACTGTTCAGCCTGACTATAACTGGGGCTTTTTAATCATTGACGGCCGTGGTAGATCGGGTGATTATGAGTGGTTGGTTTTCTTTATGGGGATGGCCTGGCTGGTTTTTGCTCTAGAAGTATGGTATAAAAAAAAGTGGTATTACCTGCTTCTTATTTTACTCTTTGCCTATATCCCTTTCAACCTGGTGTATGGGTATGTCACTGGAACTGAAATCACCTTCCAGGGTGATGCATGGCAGTTTAAGGCAACGGCTGGATTGATTTTATTATTAATTTCATTATTCCTGCTGGGTGCTGGTTGTATTTGGAGTTGGAAAGACCAAAAGCGAGCTATTGACCAATCCATTCGCCCTCTCAAAAACTTTTGGGTGTTTCTGTCCGTCATCATCATGATTGGATTCTTAATATTGGTTTTATTTAGTCAGGGCCGGGGAGGTGAGCATACTATATACGATCGGGTAGCTGTCGGTATTACCATTTTGCAAGGTTTGCTTCTTGCTCACTTGATTGAGTCCTCCACTTTCCGAAAAATGACCTCACTGTGAAAGTAGTATTCGATGTTTCCAAACCCATTGTACCACAGGCGATCGCTTCCTTTCGTGCGCTGGAAATAGATGGAGAATACACGATGAATCCGGAAATAGGGCATGGAGGCACCATTCGGCATTATGATTTTCCCGGGGGACTGGAATTCTATCATTTTGGTCGTACAACCTACCGCATTCCTATAGAAATGCGCTCATTTAATCCCCATGATTCTCCGTGGCTAATCATTCATATCAACCTGTCCGACGTTTTACAGCAAAAGCGCGTCGGTGACAGGTTGATCGAGTTTCATAAATACCATCCGGCGGCAATTCTGTTATACGGACCCGGACTGGATATTGAGACGTATTTCGCACCGGGCACGGAAGCCGAAGTCTGCGGTATGCGTTTACACCGGGATCTTCTTGAAAATTATTTTGGAAGTATCATTGATGAGGTAGCCCTTGATAAGCCTCTGACCCTCGAAGACCTTGATCCCGGACTGGAACAACTACTCCTCGAAGCCCTTGATGCTATGGAGAATAAACTGAGCGCTCACTCGCGCGTTTTGGAATTCCTGGGTGGCTATATTAACAAGCTCCGCCGTCATGATCGGATTTTGCAGCCCAAAGACCTGCATTCAGGGGACTACAGAAACCTGATGAAAGTATCCAGTCTCCTTCGCAACCCGGTGGCTGAGGACGTGCCTTCTTTGGCTGAATTGGCCAGTCTGGCCGAAATGAGCGTAACCAAGTTCAAGATTACCTTCAAACAAGTGTTTGGCAGTGCGCCAAAACAGTATCAGAATAAGATCCGGATGGAATATGCCCGGGAACAACTGAGAAAATCCCGGAAGAGTCCGACCGAATTGAGTTATGAGTTGGGGTATTCACACCCTTCTAATTTCACCGCAGCGTATAAAAAGTTCTTCAATGCCCTGCCTTCCAATGAAGGAGGCTGACGGATTGCACTAAGATTTTGACTTTTTTCATTACTGCGGGCTGGCACCGTCAGATTATCTTGTGCCCATGAAAGATAATCTATATTCTCTGATCCTGCTGGCATTGATGTTTGGCAATGGTCCACTCACAGCACAACAATCACTACAGGAAAAGAATAAAGCAGTCGCCCTGAAGTTTTACCAGGATTTATGGGGCAACCCTACGACTGAAAAATACACGGAAACCGTGGCGGATACCTATGTTGTCCATGACATTGGCGACCGGAAGGGGGTAACCGAACCGGCGGTCAGGCAAAAGGAGATTGCCGATTTGTTCTGGGAGAACGGGAAACTTGACTTCGAACTTGATTACCAGGTGGCAAGCGGGGACCTGGTCGCCACCCGGTGGATTTGTACGTATAAGCCGACGACTTTCTTCGGAAAATTCATCCTGAGAGATACACCCCTGCCCATCATTAATGTTTTCCGGATCCGTGACGGCAAGATCGTGGAAATATGGAATCATCGCCATGACATAGATACCAGTCAAACCGACGCCTATGTGTTGAAAGGACTTGGTATCGGTTTACTCATTGCATTGATTCCGCTGATACTGATGATCCGGTACAGAAGGAAATTAAAGCGTCTTTCCTGAACTAACGGGCTTTAAATATGATAAATGCCTCTATATTAATTACTTGTGAAATTAATGGAATAGTATTATTATGGAATTTAGTTAACTCATTCCGTAAACACTGCCACCTCCGAAACCTATACTAATGGAAAAATATAAAAACCTGCACTTATGGATGATTATCCCCATGGTATTGATGCAATTAGGAATATTCATGGACTACTGGGGAGACTTCACGGATAATGCCTTTTCAGTTCATATTCATTACTGGTCAGGTACCATCTGGTACCTGTACTTGATCATTCAACCCTATTATGCCACGCATGGACAAATGGCCAAACACCGGACCAACGGAATCATTGGTATGTTTCTCGCCGGTGGTGTGTCAATAACCGCGTTCAGTATGCTGTACCGCGATGTGAATTCCTCAATTCGAAGTGCAGAAATGCCGGATTTGTTCGGGCCATTCGAGCCCTGGTTTTTTATGGGAGTGGCCACTGTGGAAATCGTCATGATCATTGCCTTTGGGTATGCGGTGATCATGAGTATTCTGAAGCGTAAGTCATTGGAAGACCATGCCTGGTGGCTGATATCCACGGTTTTTATCATCATGATGCCGGCCCTTGGACGCGGTATCCAGGGGGTCGATATGATGCTTCATGCGGGAGATTGGCCGAACATTGACATCATGCAATCTCTCTATCTTACCCAG
>CAYGOW010000108.1:0-9949 GCA_964351425.1 uncultured Roseivirgaceae bacterium | reverse complement strand
AAGGTCGTAGAATATGACAGATTTTCACAAATGTTCGACGGACTTGTTGCCTACAGCAAATACGCAAAATGGGAGAATTTTGGTCAGTGGCCGGAAGGAAGTATTCTCCTGCAAGATCATGGAAATACCGTCAGTTTTCGAAGTATTAAAATCAGGGAATTGAATAAATGATTGACATCGCCACAAGAAGAAAATTTCTAAAGACTTCCGCCGCCTTTGGGGCTGCCGCCATGTTGTCTCCGGCTTTCTTGCGTGGTATGGCCCAGGACAGGACCATCAATATCGGTGTTATTGGCACTGGCAGCCGGGGTACGGGTTTAATGCGGCTGATGAATCAGCTGGGCAATATGAATGTCGTAGCGTGTGCGGACATCCTACCTTTTCGTTTGGACGAAGGCCTTAAGCTTACTTCCGGGGCAAAAGGGTATTCCTCCTATGATGCTTTGTTGGAGAATAAGCAGGTAGAGGCCGTCATCATCGCCACGCCGTTTAGCACACACGATGAAGTGGCCATTGCGGCTCTTGACGCGGGAAAGCATGTGTATTGCGAAAAGACAATGGTCAAAGGAATTCCACAAATTCAGGCTGTCATTGACAAGGCCAGTCAGACCAATGTTGTCTTCCAGACCGGTCACCAGTACCATAGCAGCCCGCTTTATAACCGGGTACGGGAAATTATCCAGCAAGGGTATTTGGGAGAAATAACTGCCTTTGAGTGCCAGTGGAACAGGAATGGCGACTGGCGCCGGCCGGTTCCGGACCCCAATTGGGAGCGGATGATTAACTGGAGAATGTATCGTGAATATTCGGGCGGGTTAGTCGCCGAACTTTGTTCACACCAGATTGATTTTATAAACTGGGTGACCGGGAGTCACCCGGAAATGATAACCGGATTTGGTGGAATTGATCATTGGAAAGACGGGCGTGAAACGTATGACAATGTGCATCTGCTATTCAAATACCCCTCCGGATTGGATGCCTCTTTTACGTGTACTACCACCAATGGCTATGAAGATTATCAAATCAAGGTATTGGGCTCTAAAGGTACAATACTGCTCGATTATACGAATGCGGTACTTTATGTTGAAGATCGGGAGGCAGCAGAGAAAGGCCTTGTGGATGGGGTCTCCGGCGCCACGCTGAAAGCATGGTCCAAGGGTAACGGGGTGCCTATTGAGGCTCCTTCGAATGATCCGACCCTGAATGCGCTCCAGCAATTCCATGCCTCCGTCACGCAGGATGAACCGGTAATTTCGGATATAAAAACCGGAGCTACCACGGCCAAATGCGTTATGATGTCCCTCGATGCAATGCACGAACAAAAAATCGCTTTTTGGAATACTTATCCTGAATTAAATTTTACCTGAACATATCAATCATGACCAACCAATCCAGACGAAACTTTGTAAAAACCTCAGCCCTGGCGGGCACCGGGGCATTCATGTACTTGTCCTCCGGCAAGGTGATGGCCTTTTCACCCAATGAAGAAGTCAATATGGCAATAATTGGTACCGGAGGCAGGTCCTATGCACTGGCTCAGGCGATTGCAGGATGCAAGAACATTACTCTTACCCATGCCTGTGATGTAGACAGCGTACGACTGGACCGCTTCCTCGAAATGGCAGGCGAGCGCATGGGGTATGTACCTAAGCGGGAGAAGGATTTTCGCCGCTTGTTGGAAAATAAAGACATTGATGCCATCGCAATTGCCACTCCGGAACACTGGCATGCCCCGATGGCAATTATGGGCCTGGAGGCGGGTAAGCATGTCTATGTGGAAAAGCCATGCAGCCATAATCTGCACGAAAGCGAACTCCTTGTCGCGGCATATAAAAAGCATGGCAAAGTATGTCAAATGGGCAATCAGCAACGCTCATCCGTCACTTCGGCCAAAGCTATTCAGGACATACGTGATGGGGTTATAGGCGATGTCTATTACGCCAAGGCCTGGTATACCAATTCGCGGGGGTCCATTGGTACGGGAAAAGAAGTGGCGGTGCCCGATACACTGGATTGGGAATTGTGGCAGGGGCCTGCCCCCCGGGAAGCCTATCGGGACAATGTGCATCCTTACAACTGGCACTGGTTCAAAGCCTGGGGAACCGGTGAAATTCACAATAACGGGACTCACGAAATGGATATCTGCCGATGGGCCTTGGGAGTGGATTACCCAACCCGGGTCGTATCAACGGGCGGACGCTATCATTTTCCGGATGATGACTGGGAATTTTATGATACCCAAAATGCCGACTATGAATTTGAAGGAGGTAAAATGCTCACCTGGGAAGGCAGGAGCTGCAATAATATGAAACAATACGACCGCGGCCGGGGAGCCCTTATTCATGGCAGGGACGGAAGTATCCTGCTCGATCGTGACGGGTACACGCTGTATGACCTGAATGGCAGAACGCTAAGTTATGAATCGGAGCGAAATGCCGGAACGTCATCATCGACCAGCGACACGAGTGGGTTTGATTCACTCACTGTCTCCCATATGCAGAATTTTGTGAATGCTATTCGGGAAAACGAAAAGCTACATTCTCCAATAGATGATGCCAGCATCAGTACTCATCTGTGCCACCTGGGGAATATTGCCCAGGAACTTGAGGTCAGCCTGACTGTGGATCCCATGACTGGCAAAGTGGTCAATAATCCGAAAGCCCAAGAAAAGTGGGGTAGAGAATATGCCCGCGGATGGGAAATGGGGTGATTTACTTGCTTACCATGTCACGAAAGGCCTCAAGGTCCTTCTGTGCACCAAATGCATGGATGATATCGCCGGGTTCAAGCGTTGTAGAAGCGTGAACATCTATTATAAGCGTTTCATTTCGCTGCACCGCTAAAATGGTAACATTGTATTTATTTTTTATTTTAGCCTCTTTCAGGCTATGATGAACAATATCCTGGCATGATGCCCCCAAGCGCATGCTAAGGGTATTGTAGTCATGCCAGGCCGGAAGCTGGAGTTCGTTGACCTTCGTATCAGACCGAGGTCTTAACATCTGATAATGATCGTCCCGAATTCGGGTAACATAATCACGGACATCTTCTTCAGGAATGTAATAATGCTGCAATACGCGTACAAATATCTCCACGCTGCTTTCAAACTCCTCGCTTATCACCTCTGTGGCACCCAGTTTGAAATAATCATGGGCTTCGTGCAGGAACCGGCCTCTCACCATTATATGAACTGTATTGCACAGATTCCGAATGGCAGATACTACTTTCCGGGTTGCTGAAGTATCAGAAATCGCCACTACAGCTACACGAGCTTTATATATATGTATGTGTTCCAGTATATACGGATTTGTTGCATCGCCATGCAAAATGGGTTCGCCCTTTTCACGGCCGTTCCGCACATTTTCCATATTAACATCCAAAATCACATAGGGTATGCCGGCGTGCCGGGCAATGTCTGCAAGATTTTGACCGTTCAGACCATAGCCGATGATTACCAGGTGATCGTGTAAATCTTCCGTACGTTCTTCCACGGGAGCATTGGCGTCAACAGTACGGTTGATACGTTCTTCCAGTTGGCCTCTTCGAAGCAGCCTGCTTGCCAGGGATTCGGCTCCTTTCATGATAAATGGTGTAATGGCCATCGTCAGAATAGAGACCGAAAGAAAATATTGATAGACATCATCGCTCAGTAAGGCATTCTCCATGCCAACCGTAGCAAGGATGAACGAAAATTCTCCCACCTGAAAGAGTGTGAAACCCACTACCAGACTGGTTCGGATCGGGTAGCGGAGAATGAGCGTCGAAAGGACAACAATGAGAAATTTTCCCGTGAAAACACCGAAGGTAATCAAAAGGACATACACCATATGCTCCAGTACGAAAGAGATGTCCAGCAGCATGCCGATGGAAACAAAGAAGAAACTGCTGAAAATTTCCCGGAAAGGAATGATCAGTCCGGTTGCCTGGTGACTGTATTCTGATTCCGATATGACCAGTCCGGCCAGGAATGCGCCAAGGGATAGCGACAGCCCGATACTCGAAGTGCCCCAGGCTACGGCAAAACATATCACCACGATTGAAATCAGGAACAGCTCCCGGCTGCGTGTACGGGCAATCGCTTCCAATAGCCGGGGAACCACATACCGTGCGCTTAGGAGAAGGAGCGCGACAACTACGATCACTTTAATAATTAATATTCCCAGTTCAGTCAAAAGATCACCACCCGACCCGGCCAGCATCGGGGTGAATAACATCATGGGAACCACGATAATGTCCTGGAAAATAAGGATCCCAAGAGATACTTTGCCCTGCGGGCTATTCATCAATCCTGAAGACTGTAATAGGCTGAGCACAATAGCTGTGCTGCTCAGGGAAATTAGAAACCCCATGAAAACCGCTTTGTCTGAATCCATGCCAGCCAGCAACAAGACGCCGGTTGTGCTGGCTATGGTCAGCAACACCTGGCTCATTCCGCCAACAAAGACAACACGCTTAATTCGTGCGAGATCTCCGAGGGAAAACTCCAGACCTATGATAAAGAGCAGCAGGATTACCCCGATCTCCGCCATGATTTCGATATCATGCGACGCCTGGATAAAGCCGAAACCACCCGGACCGAAAATAACGCCCGTAGCCAGGAAGCCCAGAATAATAGGCAGCCGAAGACGTTGGAAGAGATAGATGATCCCGACCGACAGACCGAGCATAATGACAATATCCTGTAATAAGGGGATGTGCATAATCCCCCGAAAGATACATCATATTTTATATATTAGAGCCTGAACGACCTGCTTGCTTTTTATTTATGTAGGATGTTTTTCATCAGGTATTTTTAACCAATCACCGGGATTACTGACTTTCTTAAAAAGTATATTATTCTCCAGGTGAACGTGGGCGAAAAGGTCTTTTTCAAAGTCTTCCAGCCAGTCATACAGTTGCCTGAATGACATGCAGGAATCCGCAGGTGGGGTATAACCGGAAGTGATCTCCCGGATCTCTTTCATAAGTGTTCCTGCCTCGTCATGTTCTTCCCGAAGGGACCCGAGTAATTCATTCAAATCCTCCTGGCTGATTTCCTTTTCAAGGGTCAACTGACGAATGGCCGGAAATAGCTGTACTTCTTCTTTTTCCATGTGACTGCGTAATTCGCGGTCCAGAGTCTGAATGCGTTTATGCAGTTCAGATAGCCATTCATGGGTCTCGCCATGCGCATGGAGTACTTTCTCTGACAGTTCTGAAATTTTAGGCAGCTGCATTTTTACATATTGATGATGATTCATCTCAATGAATTCACAGGTCATTGCCGGAGACCAATAGGCATAATTCAGCCGGTCACCGGTAGTGGGAGTTGTCCGGATCATCTCAAGAAGCTCTTTCGGGGTGAAACCGGCAGCTGTGGCCACGGCATCAAAAGGACGGTCTCCCTGGCAGCAGTAATCAATATTTTCACGATTAAAAACTTCCATCGCACCGGGGTAATCCCGGGTAATTTCACCCACAGTAGGTAAATGTGCCAGCCGGGTAATGGTCACTTCCCAGGTTTCCGGTCCGCCGGAAATCGTATCCCATACAAATAAGCCTTTTTTTTCAGCTTCAAACTGATAATACAGGGGCTTCGGATCATGGTCGGTTATCAGGATAAGAGCTTCATCTTCTTTCAGCGCGTCAAAGGATTCAAAAATAAGGCGATGCCGGTTCTTCGGGGGTATTTCGCGTATGTCCAGAGTTCTCATAACTGCATTTTTTGTTCTTTTATAAAGATACTCCCGCAGAGGCTCGTGACTTTATGATCGTGGTCACAATGACCTGGTTTTTTGTATCAAATTCAAAGACATCAAACTAATGCCCACTGCAATGATTACTGTGGCTTCGGGGAGGAGAAATGCAGAAAAAGGCATCACAAAGAACGGAGACAGGAATAATGAGGATTCAGAAATGACAAAGCCGGTGATGAAAAGGTAAAACCCTGCCCATCCCGTTCCTGAGGTACGTATTTTCATCGTTATCATAAAAAAGGCTATCAGGGCAGGAGTGACCAGTCCGAGAAAATGCAGGTGTAGAAAAGCAATAACTATGGGGCGTATCCCGGCAAGCTGTGCAAGGCCTGGCAAACTTCCGGCAAATTGAAGAACATTACGCGCTAACAGGGCAATAGCTGCTATGAACAGAAGCATCAGGATCAACCGTGGTGTTTTGGAGAGCCAGAATCCGGTAATTAGTTGTCTGAAAACAATGCCGGCGTAGACCAGGGAGAATAACTGCAACCCGGTGCCCAGTACGGCAAGGCCATACACCCATGCGGGAGGATGGACCCACAGGCAGGACAACGCATAGGCAGGCAGTGTTCCTGCCGCGGTCAGCCAGATGAACTTTCGGGCCTCATCACGTCTGAATCCTATTTTTTTAGCCTCCAGGAATGCAAATCCTACTCCGAGTATCCCGAAGAGGAACCAGCCGTTGTATTGAAAATGCAAATAAAAGTATATTGCCAGATTGTACCAGATTGTTGTTTTCAGACCTGAGATGGATAAGGGTGCCAGCAGCAACGGTCCGACCGCTGACAGGAGCATGAAAACCAGGGCGATAATGATGGCCTGGTAGGATACTGAGCTCCGGTCTGCATTTGGCTGACGAAAAAACCGTATTGAAAACAGTATACTGAGGAATGTATGTACCGCGGATATGGCAATGGTGAGTGGGTTGTATCCGTACAACGGGAAGAAAATGAGCATACCGGTTACAGATATCTGCAAACCAGTAAACAGGCGATTATAATAACGGGCATTTTCAGGGGTGAGCAACCACCTTGAAGTAATCAGAACAAACAGGGCATTAAAGACCCATCCCAGGAATGCTACGTGGGAGTGGCCGTGCAGGAGATTTGCATACGCAATACCCGGCAATCCGTACCAGGGTGATATTCGCAGGAATACACCCAGCAGGGCGGTAATTATGAGCCAAATAATGGAGACGAGAAGCCCTCTGCGGCTCCATATGGACACAACCGAAGGATTCATTTTGGCTGACGGTTGATCTGTTGGTATTTAAAGGCGAAAACACGCGCAATCTGGCCAGCCTGTTGCTGTGCCTGGGAACTTACGGGCCCCTCGAAACGGGCTTCAATATTTTTGTTAAATACCTCTATCCAGCGTTCAAAATGAGCCGGGGTCAGGGGAAGTGCCGCATGCCTGGGAAATGGTTGACCTTTATATTCTCCGGTACCAAATAACAGGGTGCACCAGAAATCGACCATCAGGGAAAGATGATCCGGCCATTTTACCTTTGCTACTTCATTAAACACCGGCCCCAGCAATGTATCCTTATTGACAAGGGTATAAAATCCCTCAACCATTTCTTTCACATCATTTCGGTTCTCAATATCTCTCATCGGTGGTTCATTTAGCGGATAAATTTAAGTTGTTTTCTTCGGGACAACAGCACGACTCCCAGGGTTATGAAATAGATCAGTATCAGGCTGCCGTTCATCAGACCGCCCCACCGTACCAGGTTGTTGCTCTGGGTCAGGCTTCCGGATATACGCAGGATTACACTCACTTCGAGGGCAATCAGCAGCCATGTCAGCACTGGGTTGTATAAGTCCCCCTCAAAGCGAAAAACACGGGGTAACATCAGAGGACCATGTGCGAAAATCATGGAGAAAACAAATCCCAGAAAAAAGCTGTGCAGTGTGGCATCATAGTAGGTCATTCCGGTAACTAAAAGTCCGCCGGTAATGATCAGCCAGCTGTAGGCAAACACCTTAGCAATGTTCATATGCCGTTTCAGCCTTTTTAAGTGAAAAAAGTAATTCTCCGAGAAAAGTAACCATATGCCCAGCAGGATCAGCGAACCGCCAAATATATATGCTCCGGCTCCATGGAAGGGCAGGATTAAACCGGTTATCAAAGTTATCATCGCAATGGACGGAAAGAATTGAATGGACCTGAATGATTTTGGTACTGGGATTCGTTCGCCAAGTATCGTAAACAGGAGAAACCCCATCCACCAGTTGACTGAAAGTGGATAAAGATCCCGGACCATCAACAGGGCATTTCCTGTAAGCAGGCAAATACCTCCGCAAAGGGCTATCAGAAGGCCGTCTGCCGGCTGGATGGTTTGCTGTGTGAAAAGCAGCAGGATATACAGGAATGCGGCTACTGTGATGCTGATAGAGGCTGCACCGGGTTCACCTGCCAGAAAAAGGACTGTTCCCGCCGCACATAAAAAGGAACCAGAATAACCCCATAGCTTCTTTACTGCTACCGCCCGTTCCAGCATGACCAGTCCACCAAGGAAACAGGCAACCATAAGTCCACCGTGTTCGGCGTGTGGAAGCAGGGGAGTAGTTCTGATTCCCAGGCGCTCCCAGCCTGTTATGATCCCCAGAATCAGGGCAATCAGTGCCATCGGCATCAGGAATAAAGCAAGCCTCCGGGATGTAATCATGACCTAAAAATCTTTCCGGGCCGCGTATCGCTGCATAAGACCATAAGGTACAATTATCCAGAGAAATGATAAAATGGTTACCGTGATCATGCCGGCAGAGGTACCGAAAAATTGCTTAAAAACAGCCCCGGTAAAGCCAAGTAGGGCAGATATGTCGAGTTTAAGCATGAGAAGAATCCGTGACAGGTCTACCGGATTGAACAGCGTCATGCCAAGGGCGAATTTTTCTACAGGATAATCATTAAAAACCAGCAAAAGTATCAGAAGGATTCCATCATAAAGAATGGCCATGAATAACCAGACAATGAGGGCGATCCCGAATCCCCGGATCCTGTTTTCATTCCGCAGGGCAATGAGAAAGGCGAGAGCTGTAAAGATAAACGTGAGAAGAACACCGGTCAGAAGAAGTGTGGCGAAATTCAGACCCTCCCCGGAATACACCAGGCCATAAACCAGGAACGGAATCCCGAGGCCAAGGACCAGTCCGGTCACCAGCGACAGGGAAAGCCCCAGGTACTGACCGGCAAATATGGATCTCCGCTTCAGGGGTTGAGCCAGGAGCAGCTCAAGAAATTCCCGGCTGGTGTAAAAATAAATCACGCCAAACATCAGGCTGACGAGGGGACAAAGGATCAGGAGAATATTCATCAGGCTGATAATCGCTTTACCCGGGTCACCACTGAAATAAAGCAGTCCGCCAGCACATAGAAAATACAACAGAAAATACATGATGCTCCAGCGGCTGCGCAGGAGATCGAACAGGGTGAATTTAAATATTTTTAACATGGCTGTTTCGGTTGTTCTGTCTACAATCCATTAATTTTTTTAAGGCGATTTCCTTCGGAGCGGATCCGGATTTCCCGTCCGCCTTTTTTTTTCTGCATCCGGGCAATGGCATGCTCAAGGTCTTGCTGCCCGCTTTCCCGTATCATATCTTCCAGGGTGCCCTGGAAGCGTATCGTGCCATCAAGCAGAAAGATGATTTCATCCGCCAGGTCTTCCACGAGCCCCAGGATGTGGGTGGTGAGCAAAATCTTTTTTCCATTATCCCGGCGTTCCCGGATCATTCTTTTCAACTGAATAAGTGCAAGGGGATCCAGTCCGACTGTAGGTTCATCCAGGATGAGCAATGGACAGTCAAACATCAGGCTCAGAAGAATATTGACCTTCTGGCGGGTGCCTCCCGAGAGATTCCGTAATTTTTGTGATAGCACAGGCTTCAATTCGAAGGCCTCCAGGATCTCCTCTTCGTAAACAGCCGGTTGCTGCCGAATATCCTTGATCATTTCCACGACCTCTGAAACCCGGAGGTTTTCGGGAAACCGTGCGATCTGTGGAAGGTGGGCTATTTCTGAGCGATAGGTACTTTGACCCTGTACTTCCTTTCCGTTGAACAGGAGTTTGCCTTTGTCAGGGATCACCATTCCCAGGATACTCTTGATCAGCGTCGTTTTACCCGAACCATTGGGGCCTAGTATGGCGGATATGCCGCCATGGCCAATGGTCAGGTCAATACCGCGAAGTACGTCCAGGCGGCCAAATG
>CAYGOW010000107.1:0-10007 GCA_964351425.1 uncultured Roseivirgaceae bacterium | reverse complement strand
ATTTCCAGTAAATTGGCAAAATTAACTACTTCATCCACATCTGAGCGCTCCAACCGTGCTTTGTTATTTTCTGCTTCCGCCCACTTGTACGAATCAACGTTCTGTCCCAACAAAGTCACTTCGCGGTATCCCTGATTGAAAAGATCCCGGGCTTCGGCTACAATGGAATGTGGGTCACGGCTTCTTTCACGCCCTCGTGTAAAGGGCACCACGCAAAAGGAACACATGTTGTCACAACCGCGCATGATGGATATGAAAGCGGTTACGCCATTGCTGTTCAGCCTGACAGGGCTGATATCGGCATACGTCTCTTCCCTCGAAAGGAATGTATTCACGGCCTTTTGGCCTTCATCTACTTGCGCAACCAGTTTTGGTAAATCACGATACGCATCCGGCCCGACGACCAGGTCAACGATTTTTTCTTCTTCGAGCAGTTGGCTTTTCAAGCGTTCGGCCATACAACCCAATACCCCAATGATCATTTCGGGATTATTCTCCTTTACCCGGTTGAATTGCTTCAGGCGATTGCGCACCGTCTGCTCCGCTTTGTCGCGGATAGAACAGGTGTTCAATAATACGACGTCCGCTTCCTCGAATAGCGAGGTGGTATCAAATCCGTTATCCTTTAAAATTGACGTTACGATTTCACTGTCCGAGAAATTCATCTGGCATCCATAGCTGTCAATATAGAGCTTACGTTCTTTGCCCGTGTTTTCTCGCTCAGAAATTTTTACCGTTTCACAAACCTCCCGGTCTTTGTCATTAACAATATCAATATCTGTAATCAGGTCTTTCATAAAATGAGTTTCGCTAAGAAGTGTGCAAAGGTAACCTTCTTATGCATTAAATGTGACATTATGTCAGTAAAATTTAGTTGATCATATTCAGGTTCCGAAGAATCTTGAGAATGGCGTGTGCCTTCAGCAGGCATTCTTCATATTCCAGTTCGGGAACTGAATCATAGGTGATGGCACTGCCCACGGAAAAGCGTAGTGAGTCGTTGGAAAGGTTACCAAAAAGGCTTCGGATGACAACATTGAAATCGAAATCGCCCTCAGGGGTAATGAATCCGGCGGCACCGGAATAGATCCCTCTTTTCTTGTCTTCGAACTGATCGATGAGTTCCATTACCTTGACTTTCGGCGCGCCTGTCATACTTCCCATAGGAAAGGCATGGCGGATCGCCGAGGTAAAGGGTGTATCCGGAGACATCCGCGAGGTAACGGTCGAGATCATTTGATGAAGATAGGCGAACGAATAGATACCGAATATTTCTTCCACCTGGACCGAACCTGTCACGGAGCTTCTTGCCAGGTCGTTTCGAACCAGGTCAACGATCATCATATTCTCTGCCTGTTCCTTTTCGTTATTGCGTAACATGCGCGTTATACGCCGGTCTTCCAGCGGGTCCTGGCTGCGCCGGGCCGTTCCTTTTATAGGTTGTGAAATCAGCTTATTGCCTTCTTTTTTTAAGAATCGCTCCGGAGAGGCACTTACGAGGTAATGATCTCCCAGTCGGAAGAAACAGGAAAAAGGCATAGGGGAGGAGGCGGTCAAACGGTCATATAACAAGGCCGGTGACTGCCCGTAATTCTTAAGGGCATAGTGGAGACAGTAGTTAATTTCATACATGTCTCCCTCATAAATATGCTTCCTCAGCCGGTTAACATTTTCAATATAGGTTTCCCGACTCGTGTCCTGGTCCAATGCGGATGTCTTCACGGCAACAGGTTCTTTTACATGTGCCTGCATGATCTGGACTAATATTTTATCCGGATCGGAATCTGAATGAATTATTAACCGGTCATTTTCAAAAATCAATATATGTTCGGGTACAAAAAACCGGGTATCGGGAAATTCAGTTATATCCGGATGTTGGCTGGTCAGCTTCTCCAGCTGGTTTTTTAAGTCATACCCCAGATACCCTAAAAAAAGGTCGGGGGTTTCATTATGTGCTTTTTGTATATCGGCCAGGCTATCCGCTGAGGAGGTGTTGATGAGTTTCCGTTTTCCGGCACCCGCCATAGTAGGAAAGGCTTCGAACGGGAAAGAAATTCGGTGTGACTCAAACAAGGCCGCATATTCCTGGTCCCAGAGCCAGCTCAGTAACCGGCGTCGGAAATCACTGTCTAAAGCCTGAAAATATGACTTGGTATGGTTTCTATTTATTGTCAAATCCCTCAAATATAAAAAAGGGGATCAGATAACTGATCCCCTCTTCCAAAGAATAATTATTTGCCTTACATAGCAGGCGCAGCTGCATTGGCATTCAGATTGAAAGATACATTTACGGTATTGTAAATGAACTGATCTTTTGCTTTGTCGACAGCAGATGCTTCGTCGCCATACATCAATCCCCAATTGGTTCGATCAATGTTGAATTTGGCAGTTGCCATGATCCCGTTATCGGACATCTGAACATTCGCAGGGAATGATACACTTAACGTTTTTCCACGCATAGTCAGATTACCTGTAATTTTGTGCGTCGGAGAATCCACCATATACTCATCCGCTTCAACGGGAGCATATTCTGTTTCATACTCTTCCTTTACTTCCATTTGTTCGTTAGGATTAAATGGAGCGACCGCAGTGATTTCGAATGTAGCATTAGGATAGTTCGCCGCATCGAAAAAGTCATCCGATTTCAGGTGACCGATCAACTTAGCCTGATTTTCAGGGTCTTCAGCCAAATCATCATTCTGAATGTTTTCAACGCTCATGGTAATCTGACCACCGGTGATGGCACCATCTTCTACCGCAATTGTACCTGATGTGATGGGAAGTGTCCCGTTGTGCTTACCAGTAGGCTTGCTTCCTATCCAGGCTACTGTGGAATTATCTGTATCGATCGAATAATCAATTGCTGAGGCAGAAGATTCGGCAACCTCCTGAGCTTCTCCTACTTCTGCATTCGCACCTTCCGGCTGCGATGAGCAAGAAGCCAACAGGCCGATCACTACTGCGTAGCTAAAGAATTTTAACGTTTTCATACCTTTTGTTTTAAGTTTTTAAGTGATTGTTTTGATATTAAGACAAACAAAGGTAGATAGAAATAGTTTTATAATTTAAGTGTTTAAACATATATTTTTGTAAATGGCGATAATTAAGGAAATAAGGGGGTTTTTGCCTGTCATTGGTCAGGACTGTTTCCTGGCAGAGAATGCAGTGGTAGTGGGTGAGGTTATTATGGGAGACCGTTGTACGGTATGGTTCAATGCGGTAATACGCGGGGATGTTCATCGCATAACCATCGGCAATGACACAAATATTCAGGATGGCGCAATAATTCATGCGACTTATCAGAAGGCCTCTACAACAATCGGCAGCAGGGTGTCGGTTGCCCACAATGCCGTGGTACATGGGTGCACCATTGAAGATGATGTATTGATCGGAATGGGGGCCATCATCATGGACGATTCGGTTGTAGGCAGCGGATCGGTTATAGCCGCAGGAGCGATTGTTCTGCCGGGAACCATCATACCGCCTGGTTCCGTTTATGCCGGTGTCCCGGCAAAAAAAGTGAAAGACACTGGCCCTGAGATGAAGGAAGTAATCCGCCGTACAGCGGAAAACTATCCTATGTATGCCAAATGGTATAAATAATCAGCGTACCGGCCTTGGAAATACAGCAAGGCTTGCATTTCCCTCCTCATCCACCGCTTGTACGGCAAAATAATAGTTGTCTTTCGAATAAGGCAATTCAGCCGAGGTCTCTTCCACATACATACGCTCCTGCCAGTGCGATTCAAAGGTTTCGCGGTAGAGTACATAATAGCCAGCCGGTGCAGGTCCTTTTGAAGGGGCATCCCACGTAAGCGTGGTCACATTGCCGAGGCTTACCTTAATCCCTACATTCTCCGGTTCGTACGGCGCCATTGCCAGACTGGCCAATGAAGCAAGGTTTACCTTTGCAATACGTTGCACATAGTCATAATTTACGTATTCCGGTAAATCTCCGTATTGCACATCACCCTCAACACGAACATCCTGATGTTGATGAAGGTAATTCTCGTTCATTTCACAGAATCTTACTGCTGTGAATCCTTCCCGGGTAAAGGGTAGGTGGTCACCTCCCCGCAAGTAACGATCGATCCGGTAATTTAACGTTACTTCAAAATTCTCCACATAGGTTTCGCCAGTCGTCTTTATATATCTGGCGAGTTGGCGTGACTTGCTGTCATTCTCAGCCCCGGTGTACGATCGCATACGTGACATCTGGTCGGTTTCATAATTGGGGATCGTTTCACTGAATATTCTGAACCTCATATCAGAATTCCGGTCTACTTCACTTGCCTTGGTATTGCCCACCATATCGTTGTTGAACATAGCCACGACATTAACCGAATCAGCCCGTAATTTCTTTGCCAGGTGCGTTGCGCCCAATAATCCCTGTTCTTCTCCCGAAACCGCTACGAAGATAATTGTGGCAGGGAAGGCCCGCTTCGACATGATCCTGACTAATTCAATCACCAGGGCTACGCCTGATGCATCATCATTGGCTCCCGGGGCATCGGACACACTGTCCATGACATCCGTGACACGCGAGTCCAGGTGGCCGCTGATGACAAACACACGATCATCATCCGGGTCTGTTCCCTGTAAAACTCCCATGACATTTTTCATCTCCACATCATAAGGAATTCTTCGGCCCTTTTCGACGATAAACGGATCCAGGTAGGCGGTTAACCGGTCGTCGCTGTACTTCGCATAGGATTCGAATCTGCTCAACACCCATCTTCTTGCCGCACCAATGCCGCGCGTATCGCTTTCAGTCTCACTCAGAGAATGGCGCGTCCCGAAGGACACCAGTTTACGGACATTTGCTTCAATCGAGTCTCTGGATACCTCGGCCAGCATGGTTTCAATGGACCGGTTTATTTCAGGTACCTGGGCAGTGGCGGAGAAACTTGCTGTCCAAATGAGTACGGAGACAATGGCAAATAGTTGAATGTAGTTCGTCTTGGAATAATTCTTCATATGCTAAAGTTTAGGGATATCAATACAAACGTCAGGTCATATTATTTGAACCCATGATTATTTTCTGTTAAAGGCTTCCATATGCTCCAAAAGATTTGTAGAATTAACTACACTTAACCCCAATCAATCATGAAATTTATTGTAAAACTTCTGGTAAGTGCAGTGGTGGTGCTGCTTACAGGGTATTTACTTCCGGGTGTTTATGTGGACGGCTTTGGAGCCGCGCTTCTGGTTGCGCTGGTATTGGCCGTTCTGAATACCTTGGTAAAACCAATTTTGGTAATCCTGACTATTCCTTTAACAATTTTAACCCTCGGACTGTTTTTATTGGTGATTAATGCGGTGATAATATTAATGGCCGGATCTTTACTCGAAGGTTTCCATGTCGATGGATTTTGGTCCGCTTTATTCTTCAGTATCATTGTTTCAGTCATTATGTCGATATATGAATCGACCTCAAAGGATAAGTAAAGTGCTCTCGCAACCGCTTGTTTATCAACCGGAAATAAATTAATTTGAATAAGCATTATCAACCGTACCGTTATGTTTTCACAAAATAAAGGATTTGACCCCGAGGTCATTAATGACTACAGGGAGCGCATGAAAAAGGGAGGTAAGAATTATATTCTGGCCCAATCCGACGATAACGGACCTGAATTTAAAAACTTCTTTTTTGTTGGTATGTACGAAGGGAAAGAAGTCATTTATGACGCGGCCCTTTACACATTAAGGTTACACCACAACAGTGAACTGTATGAATTAGCGGAACACCGCGCAGCCAATCATTTTCCGGAATTTAAACGAATTAATTATCGTGAAGATGAGAATGGAGATTTGCAGGCCCTGGATGATCTGGAAGAAGAGATAGGGTTGTATATGGCGGAGGTAATGATGGAATTGGAGGCAGAAGGGGATATACGGGTTTCGGAATTCATTGATATTGATCCGAAAATCACCTTTGGGATTGGTCTCGATGCCGCACTTAACGTTGATCAGATTGATGACAAGGTGATCACAACGTTTGTCAGGAAATATAATGAAGATTCACTCACACTTGATTCCACCAGTTATACGTTCCATACCGAAGACGAAGAATATGTAAAATAAAAGGCGAAATGCGGATGGGGGAATCAGGCAAGCTTAGGAAAAGCATCTACATTACATTAACCATCCTGGCTATTATCTGGCTGGTGAAAATTATTGAAACCACCTGGCAGGTAGATTTCGGGACATATGGCATTCTTCCCCGCACGTTATCAGGAACGATCGGCATTGTGACGGCCCCGCTGATCCATGGAGATGTCTACCACCTGCTTTCCAATAGTTTTCCTTTATTAATTCTTGGCGTTACTTTTTTCTATTTTTATGATCGCGTAGCCCCGTTGGTCTTGTTGCTAATTTATCTAATGACTGGCTTTTGGGTATGGATTGCTGCCAGGGAAGGCTATTATCATATTGGAGCGAGTGGGGTCGTTTACGGACTCTTGTCATTTTTACTGGTCAGCGGATTTTTGCGTAAAGACCGGCGCTCGTTAAGCATTTCATTTATTATTCTGTTTCTGTACGGCGGTACATTTTTCTTTGGGATGATTCCGGGAGACACGCGGGTAAGTTGGGAGTCCCACCTCATGGGGGCGATTGCCGGGATATTTTGTGCGGTCTATTTCCGAAACGCACTTCCTTTGCCGGCCCCTATCTTCCCTGACGAGGAGGTCAAGGACAATCCCGTGATGGATATTCGATATCACTACAAGGCCGGAAAACAGGAAAACAATACGATCACCTACATGGTAAATTTGGGAAGCGACGAAGACGACGATAAATAGATATTAGACATTTACTGGTGAATGTTTATTTTCTTTCCTTACTTTGCCCCTCAAAAATTAAACTAGACCAGAAGTGAAAAATTTATCCTTGATCCTTAACGTAGTCCTGTTGATCGCAGTAGGCGGACTTTATTTTATGCATTTTAGTGAAAATCCTGACAAGGAACAGGAAACCCCGGAAGTCGAAGAACAGGCGGAGTATGCCATGGCCTATATCAATAGCGATAGTGTTCTGCAGAACTATGAATACTTCAAAAAAATGCAGAAAGATCTGCAAGATAAAACAGCCAAATTAGAAGCTGAATATCAAAACAGGGCACAGGGCCTTCAGAGAGAAGTAAATGATTACCAGCAAAATGTTTCTAGCCTGACCATTGGACAGGCCAAAGCGCTGGAGGAAAATTTGCTGCAAAAACAGCAAAATCTGCAGTTATACCAACAAAGATTGACGCAGGACCTGATGAATGAGGAGAATAAAATGAGTCAGGAATTGTACAAGAAGATCACAACATTCCTGAGGGAATATGGTGAAAGGAATAACCTTCAAATGGTGGTTCGTTTCAACCAGGGTAGTGATGTGATGTACGCAACTGACGGAATGGACATAACATCGGAAGTAGTTGAAGGTCTGAACCAAGCCTATACAGCTTCACTCAATGCCCCCGCATCTGACAGTACCTCCGCCCAATAGGCCATTTTTCCTTTAAAAATCGCAAAAAGCTCACATGACTGTGGGCTTTTTTTGTTGGCGATATTTGATTTCTAATGATACTATATATAATTTCCGCTTTGATCTGGTTCGTGCAACTACTTTTTTAACTGAACAGCAATGCTCAAGGCATTATTTTTAGCACTTAACGTTCGCGATGACGAAGAACGTCCGGTTTTACTTCTTCTTGGTAAGGGGTTCTTTCTTGGAATCTTTCTGGCCACGTATGAGGTAAGTGCGGAAACGCTCTTTTTAAGTCGAATGATTGAATATCTCAAGGAAGGGATCCTCGTCTCCGGAGCTTTGGGTGTGTTCACTACTTTCCTGTTCGCTTTTTTTCAAAGTCGTGTGAGATTTTCCTATCTCGCCATGGTCAATCTTTTAATTGTATTCGGATTTACCCTGGGTGCATTTCTCCTGTTTCAGCGAAGTGATTCAGTTGTTCAGGATTACCTGATATTCTTGTTGTATGCCATGATCGGACCGATCACAGCGGTTGTATTGCTTGGTTTCTGGGGTACGTTCGGCCGTCTTTTTGACCTGCGCCAATCCAAGCGGATCATTGGTCGTATCGATATTGGGCAGCTTATCGCATTTATCGGCGCTACATTCTCCATTCCGTTTGTAGCGAATATTATCCCGGATACTATATCCTACCTGCTAATAAGTTCAGTAAGTGCTTTCATCGCATTTATTTTTCTTTTTGTCCTGGAGAAAACCACTGAATCAAAAGGGGCCATCAAAAGTACCCGGGAAGACAGGAAGCAAACGAGTTACGCCAAACTATCAAAAAACCGTTATGTGCGGCAGCTTTCGCTGTTCCTGTTTTTCTCAATGATCACTTTTACATTTATTCAGTTTTCCTTTCAGACAGTAGTGGCGCAACAATTTCCTGCAGAGGAAACCTTAAGGAACTTCGTTTCTATTTTCAGAGGATCCGTACTGATTCTTGGTCTCCTGATGCAGTCGTTTGTCAATGACCGGGTAATCACAGAATATGGTCTTAAAGTGGCATTATTGATCCTTCCGGTAATCGTCGGAATATTCACCCTCGCTGCGATCGGAACAGGATGGTTCTTTGGCTTTACCCCGGAATCGGACAAATTCATCTTCTTCTTTGGTTTTATAGCACTCTCACGTTTTTTCAATTGGTCGATACGGGATTCCCTGGAGAACCCATCGTTCAAATTGTACTTCATGACTTTCGATATTAACATTCGTTTTAATATCCAAACCAAGGTGGAAGGCGTAATGAATGAGCTTTCGCGTCTGCTCGGTGGTATTGTTATTTTGGGCTTGTCATTCTTTCCGTTTTTTGATTTGTTGGATTATTCCTACGCGGTGCTCTTTCTCGTTATCGGGTATTTCCTGGTAGTCGCCAAGATGTACAATGGATACCGTAACCTTATTCGTGTGAAACTGGAGCGACAACAGGCAGAAATTGCCCCGGAAAAAACCAGGTCGCTGACCGAACAATTGGTAATTCGTCTGAACCGCTTTTTGCGCAACTCCCTGACATCTTATTCCATATTCTCCTTTAAGCTATTGGAGAAAGTACAGCCACAGGTAATCCCGCACTCCATCAATGTGCTCATGCGACATGAACATACGGAAGTGAAGCAATTTGCCCAAACCAAAATGAATGAAGCGCGCGGAACCTCAGTATCTGATCGATATGTGCTTCATATGAATGGCCATGGCGAAAAATCAAGGAATATTATTTCTCGTGATGAACTGCTCGAATTATTTAAAACCGGGGAAATTTCGCGTAACCGCGTGTACAACCTGTCTAAGTCAGACCGGATGGAAGACCGGCAGTATGCGGCTGAAATTATCGGGAATTATGCGGATAATGAGCGCACGCATTACCTGGTGGATTTGCTGTATGATGCGGATCGCGTTGTGCGAAGTACCGCCATTAAAACGGCACAGAAGAAATATAACTGGGAGGTGCTCAATGCCCTGATCGATAACCTGAATGAACCGACCTACAGTATTATGGCGTTCAATGCGCTGACGGCCATTGGCGAACCGGCTCTTAAGGCGCTGGACCATGCGTTTTATAATAATACGCACGTCAACAATTCACAAGCCCTTAAGATTGTACAAATCATAGGCCGGATTGGCGGGGAAGAGGTAAGAGACCTGCTGTGGAACAAGCTGGATTATCCGAATAAAATTGTGGTCTCGGAAGTTCTCCGGGCCTTGGGAGAAGGGAATTACCAGGCAGGATTAACACAAATCCCGAGAATAAAATATGCGATCGAAAGTGATATTGAGGCGATTGCCTGGAATATGTCGGCGTACTATGAAGTTTCCGAAACGCATTTTGGTATGCACATTCGTGTGGCACTCGAAGAAGAGGTTAATCACGACATTCGACATATCTATATGCTATTGTCCATGCTCTATGACGCGAGTTCAATTCAACTGGTGAAGGAGAATATCGAAAGCGGCACGCATGAAGGCATGACCTATGCTATCGAACTGATTGA
>CAYGOW010000106.1:9108-10011 GCA_964351425.1 uncultured Roseivirgaceae bacterium | reverse complement strand
ATGGCTTGTTCACGGTCAGAATGAAATCCGGTTGCATACGCTTCCGTATACAATTCAATACGCGATGTACCAGTCGATTTGGCTGACGGGATCAGCGATTCATCCGGATCCAGAAATATTGATGAGCGGATATTATTTTCCCTCAGTTCGCCGATAATATCCGGCAAAAATGACAGGTGCTTTTTGGTGTCCCAGCCTGCATTAGAAGTCAGCACATCCGGTGGGTCAGGCACAAGGGTAGCCTGTGCCGGCTTGATTTCCTTAACCAGTTTCATGAACCGCTCATCGGGGTATCCTTCAATATTAAATTCAGTTGAAACCACCTTCGACAGGTCATAGACATCCTGCTTGCGGATATGTCTTTCATCCGGACGCGGGTGTACTGTGATGCCCTGTGCGCCAAACCGCTCGCAGTCGATGGCAACCTGTACAACATTCGGATTGTTTCCTCCCCGGGCATTGCGTAATGTAGCTACTTTGTTAATATTGACACTCAGCCTCACCATTCAATGTAGATTTATCTTTACCTTTGTTGTAAAGGTACATTAGATATTTCAAATAAATCACCCGATAGAATGAAGCTTAAAGAACGTATCGATCAGGATATTAAACAGGCCATGTTGCAAAAGAAGAAAGATGAGCTGACCGCCTTACGCGGAATAAAGTCCATGATTCTATTGGCCGAGACAGAAAAAGGCAGTGGTGAGGGATTGACAGAAGAAACAGAAATGAAAATTCTTACCAAGGCAGCCAAACAACGAAAGGAATCTGCCGATTTGTACCGTAAAGAGGGGCGAAGCGACCTGGCTGAAAAAGAAGATATGGAGCTGGAGGTGATCAATCGATATTTGCCTAAGCAGTTATCAGAGGCGGATGTATCCGCGATACTGGATAAAAGTATCG
>CAYGOW010000106.1:0-9098 GCA_964351425.1 uncultured Roseivirgaceae bacterium | reverse complement strand
CATGGGTCGTGCAACAAAAGAACTGGCAGGGAAAGCCGATGGAAAGATGATTGCTGCATTGGTGAAAAGCAAACTGCAGCCCTGATGAACATGTTTGATCTCATTATTCTGGTACCACTGCTCATTGGCGCCTACAAAGGGTTCAAAGATGGATTGATCATTGAAATATTTTCTTTTCTGGCATTAATCCTGGCGATTATTGGTGGATTCAAGCTTCTTCATGTAGTCATGGAATACATGCGTGATAACTGGGATATTGACGGAGAATGGCTGCCGTTCGTTGCGTTTCTGCTAATTTTTATTGCCATCGTACTCCTGACAAATGTTGCTGGAAAAACCTTGAGCAAAGTGGTGCAGCTGACTTTTCTGGGAGTTTTTGATAAACTGGGAGGTGCGGTACTGGCAGTCTTTAAATATGCCCTGGGTTTAAGCATCCTTATTTGGATACTGGATAAGATGGAAATTAATTTACCGGCAGGATGGGTCGGAGAATCAGTAATATACCCCTACCTCGAGCCACTGGCCAATACCATGTGGGAGATAGTTGCCGCCATATTCCCGGTGGCTACCGACTTTTTTGAATCAATACGCGAGTATACCCTGGAATGATACTCCTGATTGATAATTTTGATTCCTTTACCTATAACCTGGTCGATTATTTCGAGCAACTGGGTTGTACGTGTCATGTCGTGAGAAATAATGTGCCCCTGGAAGAGATCAAAAAACAGCAATACTTTGCGATGGTGATCAGTCCGGGGCCTGAAATTCCGTCGCGAGCAGGCAATTTGATGGAAATAATTGATTATTACCACGACAAATTACCTATCCTTGGCGTATGTCTCGGTCATCAGGCGTTGGGAGAATATTTTGGAGCAAAGCTGGGAAAGGCATTGAAACCTATGCATGGCAAATTATCCCGAATTTTCACACGGGATAAATTACTCTTTCATAAAATGCCCTCCTCTTTCAATGTCGTACGATACAATTCATTAATAATCAAAAATCTACCTGCTAATCTGGTGGAAACGGCAAAGACGGCAGAAGGGGAGAACATGGCCTTTCGTCACATTTCATTACCAATCGCTGGTGTTCAATTCCATCCTGAGGCTGCCCTGACCGAATATGGTTTACGGATGGTGCAAAATTGGCTAGATTACTATGCGATCACGTTGAAATGATTCATTTTTGTTTACTTTGCAGGAGCACACGCTTACATACATATGTCGCTTAATTTAAAAGAAAAAAATAAGTATAGATACATTGATGAAGGATCGGGAGAAGTCCTGTTGCTTTTGCACGGTTTATTCGGTGCACTGAGCAATTGGGAAGGTGTGGTCAATTCGTTTAGCAAGAAGTATCGTGTCATCATACCGATGTTGCCGATTTATGATATGCCGCTTCGTGAGGCTGGCCTTGGCGGACTGGTGAAGTTCCTGAGCGGGTTCGTTCAACTCATGGAGTTGAAAGAAATGAATCTGGTGGGCAACTCATTGGGTGGTCATGTTGGACTCCTGTATACGCTTGACTATCCGGATAAAGTAAAGAAACTGGTACTCACCGGTAGCAGCGGACTTTTTGAAAATAGTATGGGAGGATCTTTTCCTAAAAGAGGCTCCTATGAATATGTAAAAGAACGGGTGGGTTATACATTCTATGACCCGGCAGTTGCGACAGATGAATTAATAGATGAGGTCTTTGAAACGACCAAAAGTATCCCGAAATGTTTGCGTATCGTAGCGATTGCCAAATCGGCTCAGCGGAATAATCTGGCAGATGAATTGCCGAAAATTGATAAGCCCACCTTGCTGGTTTGGGGCCTTAATGATACTATTACCCCGCCCATGGTCGCTCATGAATTTAATCGGTTGATACCGAATTCCAGGTTGACATTTATTGATAAATGCTGTCATGCGCCAATGATGGAACGACCAGAGGAATTTAATCGTATATTAGAGAAATTTCTGGAAGAAAATGACAGCTGAAGAACTGATTAATCATATGATCCCGCCATTGAAGCAGACGGATGATGCGCACAAGGCGATTGTCTGGATGGAGGAATTGCGCTGTAATCAATTGCCGGTTGTACATGACCAGAAATTCATTGGTCTCCTCTCCGAAGAGATGATTCTCGAGGAAAATGATATTGAAAAGAAGGTCGCTGACTTTGAATTGGTTGGAAAGGATTGTGTGGTTCGTGGTAAATCTCACTTTTACGAAGTACTCAAGAATGCCTCGGATCATCATGTGCAGACCGTAGGGGTTTTGGATGATGAAGGAAATTATATTGGAGCCATAACGGTCCAGGATACGATTACCGCTTTTGCCCAATCCGCAGCTGTGCAGGTACCCGGTGGTATTGTTGTGCTGAGTATTGACCAGATCGATTACTCACTGGCACAAATTAGTCGCCTTGTGGAGGAGAACAATGCAAAAATTTTGAGTAGCAGCGTGAAAATTGACGAACATGATGGCACAAAACTCAAAGTAACGCTTAAGATTAACCGTCTGGACCTAACCCATATTATTGCTACGCTCGAGCGATTTGGATTTAAACTAATCGCGCGCTTCCAGGAGACTAATATCCAGCACGAAGAACGGAGCAGACTGGATATGTTGCTCAAGTACCTGGACATTTAAAATTGACATTTCATGCAGATTGGTATCCATGGTAAAGAATTTGGGTCGGATACAACTACTTTTATCCGCGAGGTTTTAGCGCGCGCCGGGAAGAATAATAAAATTTTCATTTCAGATACGTTTCGTAATCATCTGATTAACGGGGGGGTGGACCCTTCGGATTATCCGGTTTACGGACCTGATGAAATAGATTCATTGAGTATGATCATGACACTCGGTGGAGATGGTACCCTCCTCGAGGCAGTAACGCAGGTGGGTGCCCGGGGCATTCCAATTCTGGGAGTCAATACAGGTCGCCTGGGATTCCTGGCAACCACGGCAAAAGAGGAATTTAGTCTGGCTTTTGATCATTTGGAAGCAGGGGAATATACCTACGACGACCGAACCCTTCTCAGTCTGGATGCGGACCCTCCATTATTTAATGGGCTTAATTTCGCTTTAAATGATATCGCTATTCTGAAAAAGGATACGTCCAGCATGATTACAGTGCATGCCTACATCAATGGGGAATTCCTAAATTCATACTGGGCGGATGGACTGATAATCAGTACCCCAACCGGCTCTACCGGTTATTCCATTAGTTGTGGAGGCCCCGTAGTGGTTCCCGGATCGGATAATTTTATAATTACCCCGGTAAGCCCTCATAACCTGACAGTCCGTCCTATCGTGGTTCCGGATGATTCTGAATTGTCCTTCACCATCGAAGGAAGGAGTAAAAATTTCCTGATTGCACTTGATGCCAGGTATGAAACGGTAGATGATAGTGTCAATTTACGGGTATCACAAGCAAAATTCAGGGCAAGACTGATCAAGCTTGAGAGCAATGATTATTTCAAAACACTCCGGCAGAAGCTCAATTGGGGGCTTGACGTAAGAAATTAAATCTTTTTCTTTGTTATATTAATTATTACTTTTACTCCTTGATAATAAGTATAGTTAGAGAATAAGTATAGTTAATCGTCCGCACGAATGAAGAAATTACTTTTGGTGTTCTTTACAGTATTCATGGCCATGGCTATGTCAACGGATCTGGAGGCCCAGATTCGTCAGCGTCAGATTAAGAAGAACAGAAAGAGAATCGCTAACTACAAAGGAAGAAAAAAAGGATTCGGTAAAAATCGCCGGTACAGTTATTTTGGGGTTTCCGTAAATGCGATGAATTATTTTGGCGACCTCGCACCTTCTTCATCCATGCTCAGTACGGATATCGGCTTGACCAAACCAGGATTCGGAGTGTTTTTTGGACACCGCTTTGGCCCTCGATATACCGTTCGTGGTTCGTTTAATTATGGCAGTATCCACGGGGATGATTTTGAAGCGTCTGACCCCAATGATTCAGATGGTATATTCAGATATGTCCGGAACCTTCATTTCCGTAACCGCATAAAAGAATTAAACGTAGTGGCCATGTTTGATCTCTTCAAAAATGACGCTACCTATGTGAGTCGAGTCCAATTCACACCGTATGTATATGCAGGCATAACAGTACTGCATCATAATCCTCAGGCCTATGTGGGCGATGACAGCGGTCTTCCCGAAGCGGGAGAATGGGTCGACCTGGTTGATGTGGGGACTGAAGGTCAGTATGCCTCGCTGGATCCCATGGATGTTAACTATGGAATTGAGCCGTATAAACAATGGCAGGTCGCTATTCCACTTGGTATTGGTATTCGCTATCGCCTCAATCAGGTAATGGACATTTCATTTGAAACCGGCTTCAGGTACTTATTCACGGATTACCTGGACGATGTGAGCCAGAATTATGTGGATCCAGGGGTTTTTGATAATGACCTGGCCAGGTATCTTTCCGATCGAAGCCAGGAAGCCAATGCAGCGGTTTCAGGGGATTTTCGTCAGACGGAACCTTATGTTTCCTTTGTATCTGGACGACAGATTACATTTGTAGGAAGAGATGGTAATACTTACACGAAAATAGCCGGGTACGGATCCGAGCAAGCGGATAATGTTCGTGGTAATGACAATGAAAATGACCTTTACATCGTTACCTCCTTGAAAGTTTCATTTATTATCGGAGGTAGATTCCTGCGGGCAAAGTTCAGATAAGGTCGTTTCATGATAAAATCTTTTGTAGTCAAACTATATTTCAGTGCTCTTTTCGCAGCAATTCTTCTTGTGTTGCCGAACGGTTCTTATGGTCAGGGAAGCGAAGTCGGTGTAGGAATAGGAGGATTTTATTATACCGGGGATTTGTCCAAAAGCTTTGCCATCAAGGCAATCCGCCCGGCCGGAACCCTGTTTTATCGATATAATATCAGCGAACCAGTCAGCTTTCGGGCATCCATAACTGCGGGAAAACTGGTAGGTTGGGATGAATATACACCGATCGATGCGTTTGCCCAGCGACGTGATGCCAGTTTTGACGTTTTTCTTTTTGAGGCCTCAGGGGTTTTTGAATACCACTTTTTAAAATGGCGGGAAGAAAATTTTCCAGTACGGTGGACCCCCTACGTTTTTGGCGGAATCGCTTTGTTCGGATTCAGTGCCCCGGAAAATAAACAGGAAGAGTATAGCCAGATCCAGCCATCCCTGCCCTTCGGACTTGGGGCCAAATACATCCTGAACCCAAAATGGTATATAGCAGCAGAATTTGGTGCCCGCAAAACATTTTTTGACTATCTCGACAATGTCTCCAATGGGGATGGTGTAAATAAGAATTATCAGTATGGAAATGAATATGATACCGATTTGTATTACTATGCAGGCATCTCAATTACCTATTCCTTTTATTCAATTCCATGTCCCGTCAGCCCATATCGACGGAATTACCGTCAGCGCCGCTAAAATAGGCGACAATAATCAGGTAATTTTCACTAATTAAGGTTAATTTTGCACCCTTGTGGCAGAATTAAAAGATAAAATATCACCTGATCGTCTTCCATCGCACATAGCTGTGATCATGGATGGTAATGGACGCTGGGCCAAAAGTAAGGGGGCAGCCCGAATTTTTGGACACCAAAACGCTATTACGGCAGTGCGTGATGTTACCGAGGCATCTGCTGAGCTTGGCGTGCAATATCTGACGCTTTATGCCTTTTCTACGGAGAACTGGGGTCGCCCCAAACATGAAGTAAGCGGGTTGATGCGATTGCTCGTTTCGACAATTAAAAAAGAGATCACAACGCTGCAGGAAAATAATGTGTCCCTATTATCGATAGGGCAATTGGATAGCCTTCCGGGTAGCTGCCAAAAGGAATTAAAGGAGGCGATGCACCTGACGAAAAACAATACAGGGCTGAAACTCGTATTAGCCCTAAGTTACAGTGGACGCTGGGAAATTGCCGAGGCAATGAGGAAGATTGCTATGGAGGTCAAGGAAGGTCGGTTGGATCCTGAAGATATAGATCAGGACCTGATTTCATCCCACATGGCAACGCATGATTTTCCGGATCCTGAATTGTTGATTCGGACAAGTGGTGAGATGAGAATTAGTAACTTTTTGCTTTGGCAAATGGCGTATACCGAAATATATTTTACAAAAAAACTTTGGCCTGATTTCCGTAAGGATGATTTGTATGAGGCAATTATTGCCTATCAACAGCGTGAACGTAGGTTTGGGAGAATTAGTGAACAAGTGAAATCCTGATTGATGAGAAAAGTAATTATTTTTTTACTACTAACTTTTTTTCTGGCAGAAGCTCATGGCCAGATCCGGCGTCGGGCCCGAACGCAGGAACCAACAGCTCCTGCGAATTCATCCGGATTAAACTATGCCAACCCAAAAGAATATACCATTGCGGATATTCAAATTACCGGGTTACGTGTCCTTGATAAAAATGCCCTGATATCTTTGACCGGCCTGAAAGTGGGTGACAAAATTAAAATCCCTGGCGATCGCGCAAGTAATGCCTTACGCAAACTATGGAGTTATGGCCTAATTGGTGATGCTACACTTGTTATTGATAAGATCGAGGGCGAGAATATATTCCTGACTTTTGTACTGAATGAACGGCCCAGGTTAACGGGTTTTAGTTTTACAGGGGTGAAGCAATCCCGGGAATCTGAATTGCGGGAAGATCTTAATCTGATCCGGGGAAAAATTATTTCTGATGCGGTCGTTCGGAATACGCAAATGACGGTCAAGAATTTCTACGTTGAGAAAGGCTATCTCAACGCAGACGTGAATGTTCTTCAGGAACAGGATACGATCAATGAGGATGGCGTACGCCTTCGAATCGATGTGAACCCAAAAGCAAAAGTAAAAATAAACAAAGTTGAGTTCGTTGGAAATGAGTCGTTTCCTGATTCGAGATTAAAATCCAAGATGAAATCTACGAATGAGCGTGTTCGCTTTTCGATCTTTCGAAGACTTGCCGAAACAATCGCCGGAGTTAGTCCTAAAAAGGTGGTTGAGTTTGTAGATTCTACATATGAAGTATCTCAAAGTGATGTAAAGCAATTTGTCAATGACAATGTTAAACTGAACTTCTTCAAATCATCCAAGTTTAAGAAGTCCGAATACGAAGATGACAAAATAGCCCTGATCGATTTTTATAATTCGCGTGGATACCGTGATGCGCAGGTCGTTGGCGATACAATCTACGCCGTGGGAGAGGATGCCATTAATATCCAGATTAAGGTCGATGAAGGACGACAGTACTATTTCCGAAATATTGATTGGACAGGTAACTATGTTCATAGTGACAAAACGCTTGATGCAATCCTTGGGATTAAGAAGGGTGATATTTATAATCGTGAATTGATCGATCAAAAGTTGACATTTAACCCGAAAGGTCCGGATATCAGTGGACTCTACATGGATGATGGGTATCTTTTTTTCCAGGTTAATCCAACCGAAGTTGCAGTAGAAGGGGATTCGATTGATATCGAAATGCGCATCTACGAAGGTGATCAGGCAATCATACGGAATGTTATTATTAAGGGGAATGACCGTACCCGTGACCATGTAATCCGAAGAGAATTAAGCACTGTCCCGGGACGAAAATTCAGCCGCTATGATATTATCCGGACTACCCAGCGACTATCCAGTCTGGGGTACTTTGACCCGGAACAAATTTCACCGGTGCCAATTCCAAATCCGGCCGATGGAACGGTCGATATTGAATGGAGCCTGGTAGAACGATCAAGTGATCAAATTGAACTCTCCGGTGGCTGGGGCGGTCAATTTGGATTCATCGGTACATTGGGGCTTACCTTGAATAACTTCTCTTTGAGGAACATGATGCAGGGCAAATTCACGCCTATTCCCGTAGGAGATGGACAACGTCTGTCTGTCCGTGCACAAGCTAACGGCCGACAGTTCCAGAGCTATTCGTTCTCATTTACCGAACCATGGTTGGGAGGTAAAAAGCGAAATTCATTTACCGTGAGCCTTAACTATTCAATCCAGCGGGCCAGAGTACCGGATTTTGATTCTGAAGGAAACCAGACGTTCCCACGGTTTAATGAATACAATGCTAAACTGGGGGTAAAAGGAGTTACGTTAGGGTTAGGACGCCAACTTGAATGGCCGGATAATTACTTTACGCTGACAAATTCCATATCCTACCTGAATTATACCCTGGAGAATTATGGAACACGGGGCCTTGGCTTCAGTGATGGTGATGCCAATAGCTTTACCTTCAATACTACTCTGTCGCGTAATAGTATTGATGATCCCATGTATCCTAAGAGTGGCTCGTCTATCTCATTGAGTCTGAGTCTTACACCACCATTCTCCGCCTTTAAGGAGGATGATTTCTGGAAGTTAACACCAGAACAACGCGAGCAGGTTGAAACGGATGTTCGAAATGAGTACAGTAATGCAGGCGATTTATTTGTTGAAAATCAGATACGGGCAGAAATCCGAAACCGTGAGAATGCTGAGAGATATAAGTTGATCGAGTATCATAAATGGATGCTCGACGCAAAATTCTACATGACCGTTGTCGGAAAACTTGTACTGGAAACCAAAATGCATTTTGGATTTATCGGGGCATACAATAAAGATTTGGGCGTAGGACCATTTGAGCGATTCTACTTGGGTGGTGACGGTCTAGCTGGTCAGAACTTCCTCCTGGGTACAGAAATCATTGGCTTGCGCGGCTATGAAAATAACGTGATCACACCACCCAACTTCGGGCGTCCACCAACTGCATTTACTCAAAATATTGTTGAAGGAGGAACCGTTTACAATAAATTTGGCGTCGAATTGCGCTATCCTGTAACCACAGGACAGGCGGCAACCATATACGGGTTCGTTTTTGCTGAAGCTGGAAATAACTGGAATAATTTTAATCAATTTAATCCGTTTAATCTTTACCGGGCGGCAGGATTTGGAGCACGTATCTTTATGCCTGCATTTGGCCTGATAGGAGTGAACTGGGGATATGGCTTTGACTCTGTACCTGGAGAGGTCGGACCAAGTGGAGCACAGTTCCATTTTACGATTGGACAACAAATCCGATAGTATGAAAAAATTGATTTTTGTATTTTTGGCATCA
>CAYGOW010000105.1:4997-10034 GCA_964351425.1 uncultured Roseivirgaceae bacterium | reverse complement strand
AGCCGGGCGCCAGCAACTCTGACACCAGGCCAGTGGATTGGTTATGCTTTTTACGAAGCAAAACAATGGGCGCTTCGGTAGAGACCAATGCCTCCTGTTCGGCAGCAGATACATGCAGGTCTTTTTCAATCATATCCACATCGGGGTAGAGGATTGCAAAAGGCTTATCAGGGCGACTTTTTCGTTCGCGCAGCCGCCGGACGGTATCCGCATTGGTCGCATCACATAATAAAAGAAACCCTCCGATTCCCTTCACAGCCAGAATTTTACCGGCTTTCAGTTGCCGGCTTGCTTCTGTTAAAATATCCTGTTGGTCATGCAGAACTTCATGATCGAGATACAAGGTCATAGTTACCGGACAATCCGGACAGGAATTGGTCTGAGAATAGTATCTCCGGTCATAGGGAGACTCGTATTCTGCTTCACAATCCGGACACATTTTAAACGTTTTCATCGTCGTATTGGGCCGGTCGTATGGAAGTGCGCGTATGATGCTGTACCGGGGACCGCAATCTGTACACGTGATGAAAGGATACCGGTAACGACGATTCCCGGCATCATGCAGCTCCTCCTCACAGGCAGGGCACATCCCGTAATCCGGCGTCAAAAGGACGCGTTTTTCAGCGTTATCTTCGCTTGCAATAATCTGAAAGGAGCCGCTATGAAGGTGACTACGTTTTACTGCCTGGCAATGTGAAATAACCGCATGTCGGGGTGGTGAACTCATTAAGGTGTTCCTGAATTGACGGATCTGATTATTGTCGCCCGTGATTTCTATGTGGACGCCATCCGAACTGTTCTTAACCCAGCCCGATAATTCAAGACGACGGGCAAGCCGGAATACGTAAGGCCTGAACCCAACCCCTTGTACTACCCCCTCAATATGAAAATGAACGGTGGTCATACTCAATGAACGAGTTCTTCCCGCTGCTTTAACCATTCGCACCATAAGTCCATACCTTCCTGCGTAGTGGCCGAAATTTCAAAAAACTGAAGGTGATGATTCACGCGTAAGGCATATTCCTTTAGTTTTTCAACATCAAACGACACATAAGGCAGCAGGTCAATCTTATTGATGATACAAATATCCGAGGTGGCAAACATGTCGGGATATTTCAAGGGCTTGTCCTCCCCTTCCGTGACACTTATAATTACCACACGCTTCTGTTCGCCCAGGTCAAACATTGACGGACACACCAGGTTTCCTACATTTTCTATAAATAACAGGCTATCATCTTCCGGTTTCAATTTCCGTATGGCCTGTTGAATCATATCGGCGTCCAGGTGGCACCCTTTGCCGGTATTCACCTGAATAGCCCGTGCACCGGTCGCATGAATCCGATCGGCATCCTGCGTGGTTTGCTGATCACCTTCAATGACCATCAGTGGTATAGATTCCCCGAGTTGGCGAATGGTACTTTCCAGAAGGGTGGTTTTTCCGGATCCCGGTGAACTCACAAGATTGATGGCAAGGATATTTTTTGCTTCTAGATAGCCGCGGTTTCGCTCGGCCATCAAGTCATTCTTGAGTAAAACATTTCGCTCCACCTCCACCTTCTTTGAGGCATGGGAATGGTCATGATCATCATGCGTATGGTGATGATGGTGCCCATCGTGCGAATGATCGTGGTGATGATGTTGTCCATCGTGGGTATGATCATGCGTATGGGTATGGTGAACATGTTCACCAGGTAATAAAAAACGAACCGCATCATCGGCATCGCATCCACAGGTAGCACACATAATAGTTATTTTAAAGTAAGTGATCTGATTTTGAGTTCTCGTCCTTCTACAATCTCGTTGAGAAAGTCGTGGCATTCGGGGCAGGCATCGAAAATTTCAGTCATATGAAATTCCTTGCAACATACGGTGCACCGGGCTTTACCCGGAACCAGGTTAAGTTTTCTTTCGGCTCCTTCCAGGACAGACGCCTTGACAGCCTGATCCCAGAGAAACTCCAGGGAATCCACCTGGATATTGGAGAGCATTCCGATATCGATAACTATTTCCTCCACGACGGAGGCATTGTTCTTCTTCACTTCCTCCTCAGCGATATCTACAATACTTAGCGCTATGGATAGTTCGTGCATGATTACTTGGTTGAGGTGGTGTCGCGTTTCGCGAATCGTCGTAAACCATAAATGATCAGTGAGATCATCAATACAACCGGCAGGATATGCCAGAATGAAAAGACATAATGCCAAACGGTATTATGAAATTCTCCATGGCCTTCATGGGCCATCGCAAGCAGTGGCACTAAAAAAATAGTGCTTGTGGTCATTAATTTTTTCATAGCCTTATTCATTTCGCGTGATAATTAAGCTCCGCCGGTACGAATGGGTAAAATCCGCCTGTCCAGTTCGCCAACATAATGATAGAAACACTAAAGCATTGAAAGAATGATATTTATCAAGCTGTGAAATGAAGATGGTCATGGGACAGGTTTTAATAATTAGTCAATTTGATTGAACCCGTTCTTTCCAAGATCTATTCTGACTAAATGCTTGTATCATGCTCAACATTGAAGTAAAAGAAGAAGATGCCCGAACCTTGTACGATGAGGCGATTGAAAAAGGATTCAGTCGGCGGGACTTCATGAAATTCTGTACAACCATCGCTGCTTTTATGGGACTTGAAGCAAGCGGTGTGGCAAGCGTTGCCCAGGCACTGCAAACCAAAACACGCCCGCCCGTTATCTGGATGCACTTCCAGGAATGCACTTGTTGCAGCGAATCCTTTCTCCGCTCCACGCACCCCATGGTGGGCGATTTATTGCTGGATAAAATCTCTCTTAACTACACCGAAACACTTCAGGCGGCTTCGGGGCACATGGCTGAAAAATCACTCCATGACACTCTTGAGAATCATCACGGAGAGTATATTTTACTGGTTGAGGGCTCCGTTCCAACCGGAGATATGGCGGCTTGCTGTTGTATAGGAGGCAAAAGTGCTGAACAGATCATCAAGGAAGTAGCCGAAGGCGCCAAAGCCATCGTGGCCTGGGGTAGTTGTGCTTCCAATGGGTGTATTCAGGCAGCCAAACCGAATCCAACACACGCCACCCCAATACATAAAATCCTGACCAATAAAACGATAGTCAAAGTTCCGGGTTGTCCTCCGATCGGTGAGGTCATGGCAGGTGTGATTGTACACTTAATGGCATTCGACAAGGTTCCCGAACTGGATCGCATCGGAAGACCAAAAGCATTTTATTCACGCCGTGTGCATGACACCTGCTATCGCAGACCAAATTATGATGCCGGTTTATTCGTAGAGAGTTTTGACGACCCGAATGCCAAAAAAGGGTATTGCCTGTACAAAGTAGGCTGCCGCGGACCCGTTACGTACAATGCCTGTGGTGTAACACGATGGAATGGCGGAACCAGCTTCCCTATTCAATCCGGTCATGGTTGTATTGGTTGCAGTGAAGCCAATTTCTGGGATAATGGCCCATTTTATAAACACCTGGCTGCTTTCCCTGGATTCGGCATCGAATCCAATGCAGACAAAGTTGGCCTGGTGGCCGCAGGTGTCACCGCAGCCGGTCTCACTGCTCACGCAATAGCTACCAATGTGCGTAAACGCAAACTGATTGTAAAGAATATCGACTCAGGTAAATCAGGCATTGCACAAACCCGCAAAGAAGACGAATCATCAGAGTAAATTGTGAATCATGAGTAATCGAATAGTCATAGACCCCATCACCCGTATCGAAGGACATCTGCGGGTTGAAGTAGATATCGAAGATGGTAAAGTAGTGGATGCCTACAGTTCGGGCACCATGGTCCGCCTGATTGAAGAAATTGTAAAAAGCCGTGATCCGCGTGATGTATGGGCATTTGTGGGCCGCGTATGTGGTGTATGTACCACGGTCCACTCACTCGCTTCAGTCCGCTCGGTGGAAGATGCGCTGGGCATCGTTATTCCTCCTAATGCCGAACTGGTACGGAACCTGATGTTTTGCACGCAATACATTCATGATCATGTGGTGCATTTCTATCACTTGCATGCCCTGGACTGGGTTGACGTAGTGAGCGCTACCAAAGCAGACCCTCAGAAAGCGTCTGATATAGCGGAAAGCATCTCGAATTATCCGAAATCCTCACCCAGCTATTTTGCAGATCTTCAAAAGCGCCTCAAGACATTTATTGCCAGCGGCCAACTGGGCATTTTCGCAAACGGCTATTGGGGCCATCCGGCCTATAAACTTCCGCCTGAAATCAACCTGATTGGTGTGGCGCATTACCTGGAAGCTCTTGAGTGGCAGAAGGAAATTGTTAAGGTACATACCATCTTCGGAGGTAAAAACCCACACCCCAACTACCTGGTGGGCGGTATGGCCTGTGCCATCAATGTCAATGAGGCGAATGCGATCAATGCAGAACGACTGGCTATGGTCGGACAGTTGTTAAAACAAGCGAAAGATTTCGTTAACCAGGTGTATGTACCGGATGTGCTGGCAGTAGCCCCCTATTATTTTGATTGGGCAGAACTTGGCGGTGGCCTCCCCAATTACCTTTGCTATGGTGATTTACCAACGAATGGATACAATGATCCATCCAGCTTTAAATTTCCCCGCGGGGCCATTCTCAACCGCGATTTGAGCAAGGTACATGAGGTGGATCCAAAAGATCCGTCACAAATTCAGGAATTCGTCAAGCATTCCTGGTACTCCTACAGTGATGGAGATGACAAGGGTAAATTCCCATGGAATGGTGAAACAACAATGAATTTTACAGGGCCCAAGCCACCGTATGACCATCTCAATACGGATGAAAAATACAGTTGGGTGAAGACCCCGCGTTGGAAGGGGAATCCAATGGAAGTCGGACCACTGGCCCGTATGCTGATGGGTTATGCCCTGGGCAAGGAAGAATACACCAAAGCAGTAAACGGAGCGCTCACCCACTTGGGAGTTCCAGCTGAAGCACTTTTCTCCACACTTGGACGAACCGCTGCCCGTGCGATCGAAACACAATTAGTCGCTGACTGGGCACTCGAATTTTATGATCAGCTGATGCTGAATATTAAAAATGG
>CAYGOW010000105.1:0-4987 GCA_964351425.1 uncultured Roseivirgaceae bacterium | reverse complement strand
GAACGCATGGCTACCAACTACATGTGGGAGCCGGATACCTGGCCCGAAACCGCACAAGGTGTCGGCACCACCGAAGCACCCCGTGGCGCACTCGCCCATTGGCTCGTGATAAAAGACAAAAAAGTTGAAAACTATCAACTCATAGTCCCATCCACCTGGAATTCCTCACCAAGGGATCCCAGCGGACAACGATCGGCCTATGAATCAGCGCTTATTGGTACCCCGGTGGAAAACCCCGAACAACCGGTTGAGATTCTGCGGACAATCCACAGCTTCGACCCGTGCATGGCCTGCGCGGTCCATCTGTACGATGAAAAAGGCAAACATGTACATCAAATTAATCCCCATTAATCATGGCCAGTACAACTCCCCATCCGATGCAACTTCATCCCATGCGCAGGGTGTTTGTATTTTCTGTAGTCACCCGGTTCTTTCACTGGATCAACGCCCTTGCGGTATTAGTCCTTGCCATAACCGGATACGTAATTGGAAACCCTCCGGCATTTATGAATGCCGGTGAGGCTTCTGAAGGTTATTGGTTTGGAACGACACGGTATATCCATTTCATTGCCGCGTATATATTTCTCTTCAACTTCCTGATCAGGATAGTCTGGATGTTTGCCGGAAACCGCTTTGAAAACTGGCGTAATTTCATTCCTACCAGCAAGGCGTTTGTACGCGAAATGATAGATGTCATCAAGATTGACGTCCTGCTCCTTAAAAAGAAACACGTTGTGTCCCTGGGCCATAATTCCCTGGCCGGTGTCTCCTATCTGATGCTCTTTCTACTTATGGCTGCCCAGATCGCGACCGGTTTCGGACTGTATGCCGCCATGAGTGATTCGTGGATAGCGGGTCTTTTTACCTGGGTGGTTCCGCTTTTCGGAAGTGACGCATCGGTACGTTTATGGCATCATATCTTCATGTGGGGCTTCATCATCTTCACGATGGTCCACGTCTACCTGGTCTTCTACCACGACTACGTGGAGGGACGTGGCGAGGTGTCGTCCATGTTCGGCGGATGGAAATTCGTGGAGAATGAATGTGTGGACGAAAAAGAATGTACGGATTTTCAACGTTAGGGTATGAAAAAAGAAATCCTGGTTATGGGCATAGGAAATCTTCTTCTTGGAGATGAAGGTATCGGTGTTCATGTTGCCCAACACCTGGAAAAATCCAGCGCATCGACACGTTTTGATGTGCTGGATGGAGGAACGGGGGGATTCCATCTTCTGGAAAAGATGGAATCCTACCCACATGTCATTATTGTCGATGCAACCATGGATGAAGACCCTGCCGGGACAATAAAAGTTATTGAACCTGTTTTTGCACACGATTACCCCCCATCACTCAGTGCGCATGACGTCGGGCTTAAAGATCTTATTGGTAGTCTCTACCTGTTGGGAAATGTCCCTAAGGTATACCTGGTGATTATTTCTATTACGGGAATACAGCCCATGACTATGGAGTTGAGTGAACCCGTTAAAAATTCAGTTCCACATGTGCTGGATACCATAGAGAAAATCAGTGAAGAAATAACTTCAGGGGTTAAGGTGCAACCCTGAAAAACAACTTCTGGTATTTATTTGCTTTTGGGTATACGATTTCCGGAAACACTTCGCTGGCGGCTGGATTTAAAACGTCCCACTTCTTCCCCCCGCAACTTTCGGTGTTTGGTTTTTCGACCCTGTACACGTTCCCGCCACTTCTTCCAGTTTTTAAGGGTCATTTCCTGCTTCATCAATTGAATCACTTCCGATTCTGTTAATCCAAACTGAAATTCGATTGCTTCAAAAGGGGTCCGGTCTTCCCATGCCATACCAATTATTCTGTCACGCTCTCGCTCATTGAGTTGTAGCTCATTCTTCTTTGCCATATACTAGTAACCAAAAAACCCTGCAAGCTGTTTGATTGACCAATGAAATGACATCGAATACCCCAAAATTTTATACCTTAACGGAGCTGAATTAAAGTAACTTATGGATTATTTCCTGATTGTCACCATTCTTGTAGTCCTTGCCGCCGCCTTTGGCTATGTCAATGTGCGATTTCTTGGCCTTCCTACCACCATCGGTCTGATGCTCATTACCCTGGTATTTACCATGGCCGTCCTGGGTATCTCCTTTTTCGACGATACTATGCTCGAACTGGAAAAGGAAATCATTGCAAGCATCGACTTTCAGGAAGTCCTGCTGGACGGCATGCTGAGTTTCCTGCTTTTTGCAGGCGCACTCCATACGAATTTCGAACAACTGAGAATCCAACGGTGGCCGGTGCTGGCTTTCTCCACCCTTGGGATTCTTATTTCCACTTTTCTGGTGGGAACACTTACGTACTTTATGCTGCAAGCACTCGGCATGGAGGTGGGCTATATTTACTGTCTGCTCTTTGGCGCATTGATCTCGCCCACAGACCCCATTGCCGTACTGGGTATCCTGAAGAAAGCCGGAGCACCGAAGAAATTGGAAGCAAAAATTGTGGGCGAGTCGCTCTTTAATGACGGGGTAGGCGTTGTCGTATTCCTGACGTTGTTTCAGATCGCGTCAAAACCAGATCAATTTGAAGCCATGGATATTGTGGAGTTATTCGGACTTGAAGTCTTTGGTGGTATTGCCCTGGGGCTCGGGCTTGGTTGGGTAGCGTATCAACTCATGCGGTCAATCGACGATTATGACATTGAAGTGGTGATCACCCTGGCAGTCGTCATGGGAGGCACGGTTCTCGCACAGCGTTTTCACCTTTCTGCTCCCCTGGCCATGGTAACGGCAGGGCTCATGGTTGGAAATGACAGGGTCAGGGCCACTACCATGTCTGAAGTGACAGAAACGTATGTGGACAAATTCTGGGAACTCATTGATATTCTCCTTAACACCATCCTTTTCGTACTAATTGGTATGGAAATCCTTATTTTGACCCTGGAAACCACATATATCATCGCCGGACTTATCGCTGTTCCTCTTGTACTAGCCAGTCGTTACCTGTCCTTGTTGCTGCCTATTAATTTCTTCAGTAAGAAACTTGATTTTGTTCCGAAAACCAACCTGATTATGACTTGGGGAGGCCTCCGCGGTGGCATTTCCATTGCCCTGGCGCTTAGCCTGTCGGGAGACATGCAGCGCGAACTGTTCCTGGTGATCACCTATATCATCGTCATATTCAGCATACTCGTCCAGGGACTGACCATAGGCAAATTGATCAAGCGTACCTCCATCCAGTTGCAGGAATGAGTTAGGAAAAATGTTACAGTATTCATAAACCGTTTCAATATGAAACACTTTGTTGTTCCAAACTGGAACAAATTGAAACTTCCTAATAACGTAATATGCTCATTTACAAGTAATTACATATAGGGCGCAAAATTTGGTATACAACTATCAAAAAATATAGCCATGATCCGGAATCACCTGCTTATTGCCTTACGATCTTTCAGACGAGCTCCTTTATATTTCATTATCAACGTTACAGGATTTTCTCTTGGCCTACTGGCCTGTGTATTGATTCTAAAATACGTAACCTATGAATACTCCTATGATAATGAAGTTCCTGAAGACATCTACCGGATTACCACGTATGACAGAGACGGTGGTTTAGCAAGTTCACCAGCACCTACAGGTCCGGCTATAGTAGATGAGCTTAGCATGGCCACTGAATTTCTGCGTTTTGTTCCATTGCGGGGATTAATCAAACCAAGCCCTCAATCTTCCGGAATAAATCTCGAAAATATAGTAATGGGTGATGGGGATTTTAAGTCCTTTTTCAAATTAGAATTACTTTCAGGAGACGTATCTCTCATGGAGCAACCCGGCCAGATTTTTATCTCACAGTCACTCGCGCAAAATCTTTTCCAGGATAGTCCGGCCACTGGAAAGCAAATTATCCTGTTCGAATCAAATTTTGGTGAAATACCGCTGAATGTAGCCGGTGTATTTCGAGATCAACCTGGCAATACACATGCACCAATAGCCGGCTTTGTTTCCCTGGCAACGCTCAACCTCTATAATCAACAATCCTTCTGGGCAACAACGGATAATTGGGGGTGGAATAGTTTTTTCACATATGTCAGGCTGACAGGGATACCGGGACGTAATGAAACCAATCGGTTACTGGATAAGTATATTGGTCGGGAATTCAGGGAAAACCAGGAGATACGTGTGGTATTTCAGCCGGTCCGGGAAATACATACAACTTCCGGCTTGGAAAATGAGTATTCTGTCACACGTGATCCCCTTGTACTGAATTTTCTTTTGCTCACCGCTCTATTCATTTTGATAATCGCAGCAGTGAATTACATAAATCTTACTGCAGCTAAAGGACTTAAACGGGCAAAAGAAGTCGGATTGCGTAAAAATATGGGTGCCTCGCGCTGGGAATTAATCCGGCAATTTAACCTGGAGGCAATCCTTATCCTATCTGTCTCCTTGTTAATTGCGCTCACGATTTATCAACTTATCAAACCCATTGCGATGACCTATATGGGTGAAGGATTATTGGAAGATTGGAGCTTCAAAGAAATTCTGGTAACATTAATTTTCATCTTACCTGTCATCGCCTGGTCGGCCTGGCAACCCTCATGGATGATCTCGGCTTACTCAATTCGCGAAGTCGTCCAGGGAAAAATTCAATTTTCAAAATCCGGCAGATTATTCCGCCAGGGGTCGGTAATACTCCAAATGTCCATAGCCATCATTCTCCTGTTTAGCGTCATTCTTATCAACAAACAGGTTCGCTACATGCAGAATATTGATCTCGGCATTAACATTGATCAGCTTCTGGTTGTGGAAAGACCAAAGGAAAGTGATTCAAATTATAGCGATAATTCAGTTGCTTTTGAAAATGCATTGAGGGATATGTCGCTGTTAACCAATGTTTCTGTCAGCGGTGGTGTCCCTGGAGTTGGGTACACTTGGAGTACCACTGCATTGAAGTTACAGGTTACTACGGATATTTTGAAAGAGACTTCCTATAACGTAACCTATATTGACAACCA
>CAYGOW010000104.1:3744-10040 GCA_964351425.1 uncultured Roseivirgaceae bacterium | reverse complement strand
TTGTAATGAATGTGTGGCTTTTGACCTGCAAGTTGTTCGGCTACCAGGGTGCCTTCTTCTTCTGCCTTGTGGGCCAGCATCGCGCCACGAACCACATCGCCGATGGCGTAGATAGAATCCACGGATGTTTTCAGGTGCTCATCCACTTCTATCTGCCCGCGGTCGGTTGTCTTAACATCTACATTCTCAAGGCCCAGACCTTCCGTGTAAGGCTTTCTGCCAATAGCCACAAGGCAATAATCAGCTTTTAATTCAATGACTTCACCTTTTTTATCCTCGGCTTTGATCACTACCTGCTTGCCGGTGTTTTCCACAGATGTAACTTTGTGGCTCAGCTTAAAATCAATGCCGATCTTCTTGGTCGACTTCATCAATTCTTTGCCCATGGTGCTGTCCATGGTAGGGATGATCCGGTCCATATATTCGACCACTGTCACATTGGACCCAATCCGCGCATACACGCTACCCAGTTCCATTCCAATCACTCCGCCACCAATAACCACGAGATTTTTAGGTATTTCTTTTAATTCGAGTGCTTCGGTACTGGAGATGATCCGTTTCTTGTCAATTTTTGCAAAAGGCAAGTCAGCCGGCTTTGAGCCGGTGGCAATGATGACATATTTCGAGGTTATTTCCTTGCTGTCTTTACCCGAACTGATCTTGATCGTATTTTTGTCGATGAAAGAGCCTACCCCGTGCAGCACATCGATCTTATTTTTCTTCATCAGGTATTCTACCCCGTCACACGTTTGCTTTACCACGGCGGCCTTCCTGGATATCATTTGGGTGAGGTCCGGTTTAGGCTTGTTAATCTTTATGCCATGTTCCTCGAAATGATTGGCCGCATTATAAAAGTGCTCGGAAGAATCCAGCATGGCTTTGGAAGGAATACATCCGACATTCAGACAGGTTCCTCCCAATGTGCTGTACTTTTCTATCAGCGCCGTTTTAAATCCCAATTGGGCACACCGGATGGCGGCAACATATCCACCGGGACCTGATCCTATGATCGTTACATCGTATTGCATAATGCTGTTATTCGTGTGTAAAAGTAATTTATACGCCAATCATCAGACGTGCCGGATCTTCCAGAAGCTCTTTCACCCGGTAGAGAAAACTTACGGATTCACGACCATCTATGATTCTATGGTCGTAGGATAGCGCGACATACATAATTGGTCGAACCACTACTTCTCCATTCTCTACTACTGCCCGTTCGACGATATTGTGCATGCCCAAAATAGCAGATTGAGGGGCGTTAATGATGGGTGTTGAAAGCATGGAACCGAATATACCGCCATTGGTAATCGTAAAAGTACCCCCGGTCATTTCTTCGATTGATAGCTTACCATCACGCGCTTTTCCGGCGAGCCGGATAATTTCTTTTTCAATTCCTTCAAAGCTTAGTGTTTCTGCATTCCGGATAACAGGTACAACCAGTCCTTTGGGCGTGCTTACGGCAATGGAGACATCGCAATAATCGTGGAAGATCATCTCTTCACCATCAATAGCCGCATTCACTGAAGGCCACTCTTTTAATGCCTGACAAACCGCTTTGGTGAAAAATGACATGAACCCAAGTCCTACGCCATATTTTTCCTTGAAAGATTCCTTGTATTTTTTTCGGATGTCCATGACCGGTTGCATGTTCACCTCATTGAAGGTGGTCAGCATGGCTGTTTCGTTTTTGACCGAAACAAGGCGGCGGGAAATGGTTTTTCGCAGATTGCTCATCTTTTCGCGACGTTCATTTCTATCGCCTGACGCAGCTGGCGCTTTTTCGACAACCCGCTCTGTCGGTTTTGATTCTTCTCTCTCACCAGGCTGAGCTTTCATTGCATCTTCCTTGGTTATTCGGCCATCAACACCTGTACCTTTGATTTGGGAGGAGTCAAGCCCCCGTTCTTCCATTATCTTCGCTGCTGCCGGAGAAGCGTGACCGGTGGCGTAAGTTTTATCACCTGTTGGTGTTGAAGCGGTTGATTCTGAGGAGGTACTTTCTTTTGCGTCCTCTTTGCTCGCACTTTCAGGTGCACCTCCTTCAGTTACCTGGATTTTACAGATCAATGCACCAATTTCCAGGGTTTCCCCCTCATCCGCAATAATTTCCAGGATGCCTGATGCCTCTGCGGGTAATTCAAATGTTGCTTTGTCCGATTCTACCTCCGCAATTATTTCATCCAGAGCGACATGATCGCCGCTGCTCTTCAGCCAACTTGAAATAGTCACTTCGGTGATCGATTCCCCAACAGACGGAACAACCATTTCTTTTATTTCTCCTGTTTTCTTCCCGTCGGATGAATCGTTGGCATTACTTTTGGCTGCTGGCTTTTCCTCTGATGCACCCGAGGTTTCCTTTTCACTGGAATTTTCCTTTTGGCCATCATTCGATGCCTCCGTATCTATTTCGCATATCAGTGCACCTACTTCCAGGGTATCACCTTCTTCAGCTTTGGTATGCAGGACACCAGCGGCTTCTGCCGGCAACTCAAAGGTCGCTTTGTCTGATTCCAGCTCGGCAATGATTTCATCCTGTTCGACGTAATCTCCGTCATTTTTAAGCCAGGTGGCAATTGTCACTTCCGTGATGGATTCGCCCACTTCCGGGACATTTATTTTAAGGCTCATGAATGGTCTTATTTTAAGGTTAAGGCTTTTTTAATGATGTTTTCCTGTTCCTCCTTATGTACTTTGGCATAACCGGTAGCAGGTGAGGCACTGGCTTTTCGTGAAATAACAGTCAACTGCAGATCCGAAATAAATCGCTGAACAAAGCTCCAGTATCCCATATTCGACGGTTCTTCCTGTACCCAGTAGATTTCGACAGAAGGATATTTTTTAAGAATTTTTCGCAATTGCTTATCCGGAAAAGGATAGAGTTGCTCCAACCGAATGATGGCAATATTCTTCGCTTTCTGTTTTTCCTGCTCCTCCTGCAATTCGTAATAAAGTTTGCCGGTACACAGGACAATTCGTTTCACCGATTTCTTGGTGGCGTACTGATCATCTATTACCTCAGTAAACGATCCTTTGGTGAATTCGGAAATGGGAGATGAGACTTTCGCATTTCTCAAAAGGGATTTAGGGGAGAATACCACGCAGGGTTTTCGGAATCCCCATGCTACCTGACGGCGCAACAAATGAAAGAAATTCGATGCGGTGGTAATATTCGCCGCGATTAAATTTTCCTCAGCAGCCAATTGCAGGAATCTTTCAGGGCGGGCATTGCTGTGTTCAGGTCCCTGCCCTTCGTACCCATGAGGCAGTAACATGACCAATCCATTCATTCGCTGCCATTTTGACTCAGCGCTGGTAATAAACTGATCAATCATCACCTGGGCACCATTGGCAAAATCGCCAAATTGAGCTTCCCAGATTACCAGTGCATTCGGTGTCGCCATGGCATATCCATACTCAAACCCCAGAACGCCAAATTCGGAAAGCAGGGAATTGTAAATCCTGAATTTTTCCTGGTTGTCGGCGATGTGGTCCAGGTTACAATACGGTTCGTTTGTATTGGCGTCAAAGATGTAGGCATGCCTGTGGGAGAATGTGCCTCGTTTGACGTCCTGACCGGACATACGGACAATTTTATTCTCCAGTAATAATGAGCCATAGGCAAGTAATTCGGCATCTGCCCAACCGAGCTCTTCACGTTCGTAAAAAGCAGCTTTCCTCTCCTTGATCAATTTTTCGATCTGCTTGAGCGGCTTGAAGCCTTTAGGCAACGTTGTCAGCGCCTTCCCTACCTTGTCAATAACGTCCCTGGAGACGCCGGTTTCCGGTGACGACTCAAATTCTTCCGGCTTTGGCCGTTTCATTTGCTTCCACTCTTCCTCGACTTTCTGCGGTTTGTAGGGCAGTGGTTTTTGTTTTACTTCATTCAACCGGTCCTGTAAAAGGCTTCTGAACTCTTTGTCCAGGGCATCGGCCCGTGCTTCGTCAATATCACCTCGTTCTATAAGGAGCTTGACGTAAATTTCCCGTGGATTGGGATGCTTCGCAATCTTACTGTACAGGATGGGTTGTGTAAATTTTGGTTCGTCACTTTCGTTGTGCCCGTGACGACGATAGCAGAGCAGATCAATGAAAATGTCTTTTTTAAATCGTTGGTTGTATTCGACGGCCAACTGCGCCCCAAATACCACGGCTTCCGGATCGTCTCCGTTAATATGCAGGACAGGGGCGTCGATAATTTTAGCAAGGTCGGTACAGTAGATACTTGACCGCGCATCGTCATAATCAGTGGTAAAACCCACCTGGTTGTTGATCACGAAATGAATGGTGCCCCCGGTATTGTATCCCGGTAGTTCGGACATCTGGACAATTTCATATACCAGCCCCTGACCGGCGATGGCCGCATCCCCATGAATTAGTACGGAAATAGCCTTGGTGCGGTCTCCGCTGTATTCTTCGTCGATTTGACCACGGGTGTATCCCAGGACTACCGGATCTACAGCTTCCAGGTGGGAGGGGTTGGGTGTCAGCTTGACATATACTTTTTTCCCTGTTCCGGCATCAATATACGATGAATACCCCAGGTGATATTTTACATCCCCGTCACCCATGGTGAGGTCAGGATCAATGTTGCCTTCAAATTCGCTGAATATTTCTTCATAGGTTTTGCCCATGATGTTGGCCAGGACATTCAGCCGTCCGCGGTGCGCCATGCCAATGATGACTTCCTTCACATCAAATTCGGCCGACTTCGAGATTATGGTATCAAGCGCAGGAATTGTGTTTTCACCACCCTCCAATGAGAAACGCTTTTGGCCCAGAAACTTGGTATGAAGAAAATTTTCGAATACCACCGCTTCATTGAGCTTTTGAAGTATGCGACGTTTCTTGTCTGTGCTCAGACGAATGTCAGCTGCTTCTGATTCGCACTTGGACTTAAACCATTCCAGGATCTCGTTATCCCGCATGTGCATGTATTCAAATCCAATGTGCTTGAGATAGACATTTTCAAGGCGTTCTATGATATCGCGAAGCGACGCTCTGCCGATACCTACAATCTCGCCAACCGAAAACTCCGTGTCGAGATCATCCTTGGATAAACCGAAATCTTCAATCGCCAGTGAGACATTATGGTCCCGCCGCTGCCGGACAGGGTTGGTGTCCGATTTGAGGTGCGCACGTGACCGATAGGCATGGATCAGGTTACGCACTGCTGTTTCCTTCGGCGTCAGGGTGGTGACTTCATCCTGGCCATTTTCACCGAAAGAAGCTTGTGAGAATTCAAACCCTTCAAAAAATTTCCGCCAGGAAGGATCTACGGATTCAGGGTCTTTTTTATAATCAGCGTACAATTCATCAAAATATTGACCGTGCGCATTAGAGATGTAGGAATATTTGTCCATCAGGTTCTGTACCTTGGTGTTATTGAGGACCAAAGGTAGGTATAATATAAAGATTAATAAAATTGCATAACCGTTTATACAAATATAACTGATTTTCAGATTAATTCACAGGTTGCTCATAAGTGTGCTATGCGCCCTCTCTTAATTTCTTGGTAATTGTGTCGTTTTTTAACAAAAAGAATTATCTTTGCACTCCTTTTAAGGGTACCGCGGACGTGTTCCGCATGGTTTAAACTATTAAATAACAAATGGCAGTAAAATTAAGACTGGCCCGACGCGGCCGAAAGAAGATGGCGATATACGACGTGGTCGTAGCAGACGCCCGCGCTCCACGAGATGGACGATTTATCGAAAGAATAGGAAGGTATAATCCAAATACCGACCCTGCTACCATCGAATTGGATGATGACAAGGCATTTGACTGGGTAATGAAAGGAGCACAACCTACTGATACAGTTCGTGCCATCCTGAGTTACCGGGGTATTATGCTTAAGAAACACTTGCAAATCGGTGTTAATAAAGGTGCAATCACACAGGAAGATGCGGACAAGAAATTCCAAGCCTGGCTGGATGAGAAGTTGTCTAAGATTGAACAGAAGAAAGAAGGATTAGCCAAAGCCGCTCAGGAAAGTGCAAAAGCACGTAAAGAAGCTGAGAAGAAGGTTAAAGAGGCCCGTGCTGCCGCATTAGCGGAAAAGAATAAAGTAGAAGAACCTGCTGAAGAAGAAGCGCCTGCTGCTGAAGCAACGGAAGAAGCTCCTGCTGCTGAGGCGAAGGAAGAGGCTCCTGCTGCTGAGGCGAAGGAAGAGGCTCCTGCTGCTGAGGCAAAAGAAGAAGCTCCTGCTGCTGAAGCAAAGGAAGAAGCTCCTGCTGCTGAGGCGAAGGAAGAAGCTCCTGCTGCTGAGGCGAAGGAAGAAGCTCCTGCTGCTGAGGCGA
>CAYGOW010000104.1:0-3644 GCA_964351425.1 uncultured Roseivirgaceae bacterium | reverse complement strand
AGGAAGAGGCTCCTGCTGCTGAGGCAAAGGAAGAAGCTCCTGCTGCTGAAGCAAAAGAAGAAGCTTCTGACGAAGAGAAAAAAGAAGATAAATAAATCCGTATGCGTGTCGATGACTGTTTCCTTTTAGGGTATGTCATCAAGCCACATGGATTGAAGGGAGAAGTATCGGTCCTGCTGGACGTAGACTATCCCGAAGTATATAAAGAAATGGAATCAGTGTTTCTGGAAATCGACCGGAGGCTGGTTCCATTTTTTATTTCTGCCCTTTCACTATCCGGTGATCGTGCGGTGGTTAGGTTTGAGGATATTGATACCTTTGAACAGGCTGAATCGATAAAAGGGTGTGCCTTGTACTTGCCGGAGGATGAGTTGCCTGAAATGGACGATGATCAGTTTTATTTTCACGAAATCATTGGCTTTCAAGTGATAGATGATGCCGCTGGTCTGATCGGTACGGTGAAACATGTGTATGATTCAGGGAAGCAGGATTTACTCGCTATTGACCATGGTGGCACGGAGATTCTGGTTCCTGTCATCGATGAAATTGTAAAAAGGGTTGATCGGGAGAATAATACCCTTTATGTAACCTTGCCCGATGGATTGCTGGATATTTACCTCAACGCCTGATTATGCGCATTGATATTATTACCTGCCTGCCGAAATTACTCGAAAGCCCTTTCTCCGATTCTATATTAAAGCGTGCCCAGAATAAAGGCCTGGTTTCAGTCAATGTACATGACCTGCGTGGGTATGCCACTGATAAGCATCAGCGGATTGATGATTACGCTTACGGAGGCGGTGCAGGTATGGTCATGATGATTGAGCCAATAGCCCGGTGTATTCGTGCTCTGCAGGAGAAAACTTCCTATGATGAAATAATTTACATGACTCCCGATGGTGTGCCCTTTCAGCAGGGAATAGCCAATGAACTGGCGCTTAAAAAGAATCTGCTTATTCTCTGCGGTCATTATAAAGGCGTCGATGAAAGAGTTCGGGAGCATTTTGTGACCCGCGAAATTAGCATAGGGGATTATGTGCTTTCCGGAGGCGAACTCGCCGCTGCCGTGGTAGCAGACGCCGTCATTCGATTAATCCCCGGAGTACTTTCAGACGAAACATCCGCGCTGACAGATTCTTTTCAGGATGGATTACTTGCACCACCGGTGTATACCAGGCCGGCAGAATTTGAGGGATGGAGGGTGCCTGATATCTTGCTTTCAGGTCATGAGAAGAAGATTGATGAATGGCGATTTGAAAAAGCACAGGAACGAACACGAAAGCGCAGGCCAGATCTGCTGGATGAATAATAAGTTCTTTTGGCCGCTGTTATTTTAGCAGATTATTTTTAACCAATTCAATTCTATCTTAAAAGAATTTATTATATTTGCAGTCCGTTTTTGAGAGAAGAACAATATTCAGCAATAAGTCATGAACAATATTATCAAAGCCCTGGAGGAAGAAAATCGAGCAACCATAGTTGCAACACTTCCTGATTTTAAAGCGGGTGATACCGTTAACGTTCACGTGAAGATTAAAGAAGGAAACAAGGAACGTATCCAGCAATTCCAAGGAACCGTAATCCAGCGACGTCATCCAAACACAAATGGAGAGACGTTTACTGTTCGTAAGGTATCCAATGGTATTGGTATAGAGAGAATATTCCCACTCCTTTCACCTAGCATCGACAAGATCGAAGTGGTTCGAAAAGGTAAAGTACGTCGCGCACGTCTTTATTACCTCCGAGGACGTCAAGGTAAAGCAGCACGTATCAAGGAAAAATTATAAAAGATATATAGCACAAAAAAAGCCCTGCAATTTTTATTGCAGGGCTTTTTTGTTTCCAATGAGTCGTCGGGTTATCCCATTTTACCCAGAGCATTCAGATCGCTCATCGCTTTTTCTAGTCGGTTCCTGAAAGTATCTTCTCCTTTTCGCAACCAAACGCGGGGATCATAATATTTCTTGTTGGGAGAATCATCTGAATCCGGATTTCCTATCTGTGTCTGCAGGTATCCTTCGTTTGCCTGGTAGTAATCCTTAACGCCTTCCCAGAAAGCCCACTGAAGATCCGTGTCAATATTCATTTTTATGGCACCATAGGAAATCGCTTCGCGGATTTCAGCTACTGTCGAGCCCGAACCCCCGTGGAAAACAAAATCTACCGGCATGGGTCCGGTTCCGTATTTTTCCTGAATATAATCTTGCGAGTTCTTAAGAATGACGGGCGTAAGTTTCACATTACCGGGTTTATATACGCCGTGGACATTTCCAAAAGCAGCAGCGATTGTAAACCGGTCGCTTACTTTCTTTAATTCTTCATACGCATACCCAACCTCTTCCGGCTGTGTATAAAGTTTTGAGCTGTCCACATCAGTATTATCAACACCATCTTCTTCTCCTCCGGTAACGCCAAGCTCAATTTCTAATGTCATATCAAGTTTACTCATTCGCTCCAGGTATCGTTTACAGATTTCGATATTTTCTTCGATTGGCTCCTCAGATAAATCGATCATATGCGAACTGTAGAGCGAATGCCCATGTACCTTGTAGAATTCTTCACCAGCATCGAGTAGTCCGTCGATCCAGGGAAGTAACTTCTTGGCACAATGATCAGTATGCAGAAGTACCGTAGCGCCATAGCGGGCTGCCATTTCATGCACATGATGCGCTCCGGAAATTCCACCGGCAATTGCCCCTTTCTGATCCGAGTTATCCAATCCCTTACCGGCATAGAAGACCGCACCGCCATTGGAGAATTGGACCATTGCGGGAGACTTGGTTTTGGCGGCTGTTTCCAGTACCGCGTTCACCGAATTTGTTCCAACCACGTTGACGGCTGGAAGGGCAAATTGTTCGTTTTTCGCAAATTGGAACATGCGTTGAACATCATCACCGGTAAGTACTCCTTTTTTAAAATCTACTGCAGTTATTGACATAGTATACTGTATTAAATTCTCACGTTGATTGACTAGAGTGTAAATATAACCAATTCACAGGGGTGATGACATTGTTATCCCTTATTTTTGAAAGCTGGTGGATACTTAGGATATTTGCAATCGATACCAACCACTCGCTTCTCAAGCGGGAATCAATAAATATATATGAGCTGGTTTAAAAGGAAAGACAAAGGAATTCAGACACCCACAGAAGCCAAGAAGGAAGCACCGGATGGTTTGTGGTTTAAAACCCCAAGCGGAAAGATTATTCATACGCGGGAACTGAAGAATAATTCATATGTCAGCCCGGAAGATGGGTACCATGTGCGCATTGGTTCGAAAGAATATTTTGAGATCCTGTTTGATGATAATAAGTTTTCCGAACTGGATGCTTCCATGCAGTCCGCAGATCCGCTGAAATTCACTGATTCCAAGCGCTACCCGGAACGCATACGCGCATCGCAAAGCAAAACAGGCCTCAAGGATGCTTGCCGTACCGCTCATGGGAAAATGAATGGGGTGGAGATTACAATTGCCTGTATGGATTTTAGTTTCATTGGCGGTTCAATGGGATCTGTTGTAGGGGAGAAAATCGCCCGTGCGATCGATTACGCGTTGGAAAACAAGACGCCTTTTCTCATGATATCCAAATCCGGCGGGGCACGAATGATGGATACCGCCATTTCCCCGGTCACCGAGACCGAAG
>CAYGOW010000103.1:7731-10066 GCA_964351425.1 uncultured Roseivirgaceae bacterium | reverse complement strand
GAAGTCATGCGACGTATCTCCAATATGCGGTTTGATTATACCGTCAACACGGTATTGAACAAAGAAGAAATCTTTGCCATCCGGGACGAGATCAACCAGATCAGTATATCTGAAAGCGTGGAACGGTACATTATCGAACTCGTGTATGCCACCCGTGACCCTGCGGCGTATGGATTGAACCAGATTGCTGAGTATCTGGCATTTGGTGCTTCACCACGTGCATCCATCAATCTTAACCTGGCGGCCAAAGCCATTGCTTATTTCGCGGGCCGTGATTACGTCCTTCCCGAAGATGTGAAAGAGATTGCTCAGGATGTCATGAATCATCGCATAATTCTCAATTATGAGGCCGAAGCTGACAACATCAGCACGAAAGATATCGTCAGTGAAATTCTGAAGAAGATACCTGTTAACAATTAATTAATATTGATAGGTAAAATTCAATCGGTTTAAACAGGTTTAAACTGCGATACTACATGACGCCATTATAATCTGTTATCTATTTGTTAACGGATTCATATCCTGCCTTGAAAAAGTTAAAAAATTGGTAAAACATCATTCGTAGATACTGGTCTATCATCCTCCTAGCTTTGCACAAAATTTTATCACTAGGAAATGAAAAAATTAGTTATTGGATTAGTAGTACTGCTGGCGAGCGCACAGCTATTCGCGCAGCAGGGAATTATTTCAGGGACCGTCAAAGACAAAGCTACCGGTGAAGATGTCATCGGAGCCAACGTCTACATAGAAGGGACCACCACAGGTACTGCCACAGACGTAATGGGAAACTTTCAGTTTGCCGTCGACCCTGGTACCTATAATATTATTGCATCATTTATCGGATATGCGAATTTTAAGATTACGGATCTGACGGTAAATCCCGGCGAACAAGTAACGCTTACTATTCAAATGGTAGCCGACGACGTTCAGTTGGAAGAGGTTGTAGTAACCGCCAAAGCTGATCGCACGTCCGAGACGATTTTGATGCTGGAGCGAAAAGATGCCAGTTTGCTGGTACAGAATATCGGTGCCCAAGAGCTTACCAAAGTGGGAGCCTCTGATGCGGGAGAAGGACTGACCAAGGTGGCCGGCCTTTCAGTGCAGGGGTCTAAATTCGTGGTAGTCCGCGGATTAGGAGACCGGTATAACTCGAGTTTGTTGAATGGCTTTCCCATTGCTTCTCCGAATCCGGACAAGCGGGTAATACCTTACGACATTTTCCCGGCCAATGTGATTCAGAGCCTTCAGGTGATCAAATCATTCTCCCCGGATCTCTACGCGGATTTCTCAGGTGCATCCATCCGGGTAAATACCCTGGACTATCCTGAAGAAGAAATTCTGAGAGTATCCATGGGAGCAGGTTTTAATACCCAGGCAACCGGCAATGACTTCCTTATGGATCCATTCAAGTCGGATGATATCCTTGGATACAATCGTTCACGTGAACTTCCTGATCAGATCCGGAATTACGACGGTCGTTATGCGACTTCTGACTTGCGATCCGGTGATCAATTGACTGAGCAAAATACATTCAGTGATGGATTCTCAGTTGTTCAGGATAAAGCACCCATTAATAAGAATTGCGGTATTCAATACGGAAATTACGTACAGGGAGCAAAAGCGAACAGCGGTTTCGGCTATCTGATCAATGCCAACTTCAGTGATTCCTATGAAAAACGTGATGGATTTCTTCGTCGTGTTCGTTCGGATGGGTCAACCAAGACTGACTTTACGTTCAACCAGGACACTTATGAAACTTCAAAAGCTGTCTTAGGAAACTTCCAGTACAAGTTTAACGAGAACAATAAGATTACGCTCAATTCACTTTACACGCATATCTCTGAGAATAATGTGCTGGATACGGAAGGTGATTTTGTAGACTTTCCCGGACAGACTTCATTGAACCGAAGGATAACTTACAGGTTTTATGAATTATTCTCTGCCCAGCTGAACGGTGAACATAAATTGAATAATCGCCTGACATTTGATTGGGGAGCCAGTCTTAGCCAGGCGAATTTCGGCGAGCCTGATCGACGTCAGTTAGTGTATGTTGGCGACGGAACAAACTTCAACTTCAACGTAGAGGATGTTATTGAGAACCATCGGTTCTTCCTGAGCATGAATGATTCGGATGTGGCTGGAAAAGCCCAACTGAAATACGCTTTAAACCTGAATGAAGAAGATCAGGATAACCCGTTCTCTTACATAACGGCAGGTATTCAGTACAGAAATAAAGAACGTGATTTCGGGAATTTGCGCTATGCTTATACGTTGAATCCTATTGAGGAAGCAAACAGCAGCGTTGATATCAATAACCCAGATCAATATTTAGGTT
>CAYGOW010000103.1:0-7721 GCA_964351425.1 uncultured Roseivirgaceae bacterium | reverse complement strand
ACGTGAAGAGACTCAGCCTTCGGATGACTATACGGCTAATTTGAACATCATTGCACCGTATGCGATTTACTCTTTCTCTCCGATCCGTAACAAGCTATCCTTTAATGTAGGACTGCGGTATGAAATTGCGGAGCAGACCATTAACTACAATCTGCAGACAGATAGTGACTTTGAGCCGATTCGTACCGAGACACTGGATGACAATGAATTGTTCCCATCCATCGTTGGTCGATATAATCTAACCGACGATCAGATCATTCGTGTGTCATACAGCCGCACGATCAGCCGACCTGATTTCCGGGAATTGGCACCATTCCAGTACGCACCTTCCTTCCAGGATTTTACACAGCAAGGTAATCCGGAATTACAGAATGCGTTTAACCAAAACCTGGACTTGCGCTACGAATATTTCTTTGGCAAAGGAGATTTGATCTCAGTGAGTGCATTTGGCAAACAATTGGATAGCCCGATCGTGCCTTTCGTACTGACCGGTGCTGTAAGTATTCTTACCTATACCAACGCAGACAAAGGACATGTATATGGTGCGGAATTTGAGCTCAGGAAGAATCTTGATTTCATGGGTGGCCTGTTCAGGAATGTCAGCTTTGGTTCGAACGTAACAATACTGGATTCTGAAGTGACCCTGGATCCTGAAACAGTTGGTACAGCCAACTCGGTAACGCGACCACTCACCGGAGCGTCAAACTACCTGGTGAATGCTGATTTGACCTATAACACCGAGAAAGACAATTTCTCCGGAAACTTTACACTGGCCTACAATGTCTTTGGACGACGTATGCGACAGATAGGTGACCAGGGAGTGGGCGACATCTACGAAATGCCTGTCAACACATTGAATTTCACTTCGCAGATGCGTTTTGGAATGGCCCAGCGATTTGGGGTATCATTCAGTGTTAAGAATATATTAAATCCTGATATCGTGGTTGAGCAGGAATTACCACAGGCTTCGGTGGGTCAACTTGATATTGACAGCTATAAAAGGGGTGTTCGGTTTAACCTTGGGGTAAGCTTTGACCTGATTAAAGGCCAATAATTAATCTTCAGTTAACAAACATCAAATACAATTAAAGAATTAGTAAAATCCAGGGTGGGCATCAATCAATAATTGCTTTCACATTTGCATTGGAAATATAATCACACAAATAACACTCAACAATGAAAGAATTAAAACGATTAGCAGCAATGATGCTGGCAGTTGGAATGATGGTTGCCTTCTCTGGATGCGGGGATGATGATCCGTCAGGACCCGTTAATCCACCTGTGGATGATAACTATCCTGGCTTCACACCTAATGCAAGTGATAACTTTACTTTGACAAAACTTGATATCGGAGGAGAAGAAGTATGGCGACTGATCGGAACGATCAACCGTGACTTCACGATGGATGGTGATACAAAAATTATTATTAACGGTGGGGTCTTCGTCGCAGACGGTGCTACACTGGAGATAGAAGCAGGTACAGTAATCTATGGGGATGCCAATTCATCATCACCTTCATTCCTGTCTGTTCTTCGAGGTGGTCAGATAAATGCACAAGGATCATCAACAAATCCTATCATTATGACCAGCAGCAAGGAACTTTCCGGCGTAACTGGTGATCCTGCCTCTGGGGATTGGGGTGGTCTTGTTGTAAATGGCAGAGCTGAATTGAATACCGGCGACGCTGCCGAAGGTGAAGGAGGTACAGGAGCTTATGGCCCTGGAGAAGGAAATGCACCTGTTAATGATGACAATTCCGGAACTATCCGTTATGTAGTCTTGAAATATGCTGGTCGTATCGTAGGTGTTGACAACGAATTGAATGGATTCTCTTTCAACGGCGTTGGTTCGGCTACAACCATTGAATACATCCAGTCATGGGCTGGTAAAGATGACGGTGTTGAGTTCTTCGGAGGTCGTGCACGCGTAAAATATGCAGTATCCACGCTTAGCGATGATGATTCATTTGACTGGACCGATGGATGGCAGGGATATGGCCAGTTCTGGTTGGTAATCCAGGACGGAACAGGTGATCATGGTTTTGAAGGCGATAATAACGGTGATGTAAACGATGCAATGCCTTACTCTGATCCACGTATTGCTAACGTGACCCTTTTCGGTGGCGGAGGTACTTCTACTGGTGACGGAGGAATGCTTCTTCGTGAAGGAACGAAAGCCCTTATCTGGAATGCCATTGTAACTGGCTACACAGAGCCAACGGGTGCAGAATTTGATTTCAAAGGATTTGGTGTTGCTACTGATCAGGATGAAACCCTGAACAACATCAGCGATGGTTCACTGGATATCATAACTTCTGTAGTGTTCGGTAACACAACCAACTTTGCCAATACCGACGGTACGCCTGATGGCGACCTGACTGACGGTATCAGCACGGATGGAGAAGGAATCACGCTTGACACAGGTGTTGGTGTAACCACCGGCGGAACGGATCCTTCAGCAGTTGACAGCTGGTTTACTCCAACAACCAACATTGGTGCAGTTGATCCTGCGGCGAACTGGCTGACTGGATGGGCACTGAAACCAGACGGTTCAACGTATTAATATTTAGGGTAAATTTCCTAGGTGAAGGCTCATCATGTAATGTGGTGGGCCTTCTTGATTTTTAAGTAGATTTGACCTGAAATGAAAAAGATGCTATTGCTAATTGTGCTGACAAGTTTTTATGCCTGCCAGCAAAAGCCTGCTGAACCCTGGAAAGCAGCAACGACCGAATACCTTCGTAACCCGGAGCATTTGAACGATGTAGCCATGTACGAGCCCCTTGCGTTTGAACTTCCGGATACTCTCACCGGAGACACTTCCTACACGGTTGATCATACCTATAAAGGACTGAATATCGCCAGCAGAGAGGTTCGCCGGACAGCACGCGTTTACTTTAACCGGGACTGGCAGGTATTGGGGTATGAGAATATTGACTATCTTGACCCCATGACCAAAGCGCAGCGCAAGGGACGTAAGGAAGGAGAAGAATAGAAAACTTTCCCTGCGCTGTAAAGTTATACCTGCATGAAAGACATCTTGATTACCGGGGGTACCGGGTTACTGGGTACCAGAATGACTGAACTGCTCCATGAACGGGGACATAGGGTAAAATATTTATCCAGAAGTCCAAAAAAGGCGGAGGACGTCCCCGCGTATCATTGGGATATCGAAAAACAGGAGATGGACCCTGAAGCGTTGAAGAATACAGGAACTATCATCCACCTGGCTGGTGCAGGGGTAGCCGATAAGCGCTGGACTCCGGAAAGAAAGGAAATTATTCTCCAGAGCCGCACCAAAAGTGCCGCACTCCTGAAAAAGATGCTCGAACAACATCCCAATGAGGTAGATACATTTATTTCGGCTTCGGGAATCAGCTTCTACGGGAATGATGACGACGGAATCATGACAGAGGATAGTCCGCCGGCCAATGACTACCTGGCGGATGTGGCCAGAGCCTGGGAGGATGCAGCCGACCGCATAGGAGAGATTGTTCCCAGGGTCGCAAAGATCAGGATTGGTGTTGTATTGAGTGATAAGGGCGGTGCCTTGCCTAAACTGGCTCAGCCGGTTCACTGGTGGGTCGGAGCGCCATTAGGCACAGGACGGCAGCCGATGAGTTGGATTCATATTGATGATCTGGTTGGCATTTTTCTGCATGTACTGGAACATCCGGAGTTATCCGGCGTGTTCAATGGGGTGGCGCCAAACCCGGTGACGAATAAGGAGATGACCAAAGCAATAGCGAAAGTTTTGAATAAACCAATGTTTCTGCCTCCCGTACCTGCCTTTGCTCTGAAGATCATGCTGGGTGAAATGGCAGAGATGCTGCTGGGCGGAACGAGGATCTCCTCGGAGAAAATCCGGAAGACAGGATTCGTATTTTCATTCCCAGAATTGGATCCCGCCTTACATGATTTACTGAGATAAAGACATTTGACCATTTTTTATAATTCGGAGAATACGTAAGTTTATCCTTAGATAATTTTTTTAACTATGGCTAAGAAACCCAATAAACAGGACAAGAAGCAGCATATTATGACTGCCCCGAAACATCCTGTCAAATCCCCCTCCAGGGAAAATATCAGTGACGAAGAAAAGCGAATCTTCCGCGCCTTCGAAGAAAGAGACTGGAATGAAATAAAATCCTATGATTCCTGGGTAATTTTCAAGGTGATGTCCGAGTTTGTCGAAGGCTTTGAAAAGCTGGCGAAGATCGGCCCCTGCGTTACCATCTTCGGATCGGCACGCACAAGGGAAGACCACAAATATTATAAAATGGCCCATGAGATTGCCGCCAAACTGGTACGGCATGGGTATGGCGTTATAACCGGAGGTGGCCCGGGAATTATGGAAGCGGGTAACCGCGGAGCTAAATCCGAAGGAGGAAAATCAGTCGGGTTGAATATCCAACTTCCCTTCGAACAAAAAGGCAACGAATTTATTGACCCGGATAAACTGATCACCTTCGATTATTTCTTTGTCAGGAAGGTCATGTTTACCAAATATTCACAAGGCTTCATCGTTATGCCCGGTGGATTTGGCACGCTGGATGAATTATTCGAAGCCCTAACCCTGATCCAGACTAAAAAGATCGGGCGCTTTCCGATTGTACTGGTCGGCAAGAAATTCTGGGGTGGATTACTCGAATGGGTGGAGGATACGTTGTTAAATGCAGAGAATAATATTTCTCCGGAAGATCTGAACCTGTATAAAATCGTGGAGACACCTACCGAAGCGGTAGAGTTTATCGATGATTTTTACTCGAAATATCTCCTGTCGCCAAACTTCTGATCCAGGGATCGTATATGCCGGAAATATGCATGGTTGAATGTATCATGTAAGATATGGCCCGATTACAGATTTTTTATTTGAACTATTATTTCTTCTTTTGAAGTTATACTAACAGGATCTACCATTTTTTTAATACTACCGCTATGAAATATTTTCCGCATGCCATTTCGTTACTGGCTTTATTCATTGTTCTTGGCTACATAAAATACCAGGAAAAACCGGGCTCAGATCCTTCGGGGAATGTGGCGAAAGCGGAAACAAAAGTGGGCTTTTATCGGGTGGACAATCCACCGGCGGGAGAATATGCCGGCTACCTGAATGCGGTTTCTCTCGAATTACCTTCGCAATTATCCTTTGCCGGAGAACGCGTGCCATTGGAAATTCCCGATGTCGCCGAGCGTTTGGACCGTGAATTACACATCAATACCTATTGGCACAGTAGTACAATTTTCCTGATCAAGCAGGCCCACCGGTGGTTGCCACAAATAGAAGAGATTTTGAAAGAGAATGGGATTCCGGATGATTTTAAATACCTGACTGCTATTGAGGGCGGGTTTGCCAATGCGATTTCCCCGGCCAATGCCGTAGGGTTCTGGCAGATTTTATCCACCTCCGGAAAGGAAAACGGACTTGAAATCACCAAGTACGTGGATGAGCGGTATGATCCCCTGAAATCCACCGAAGCCGCATGTAAATACCTTAAAAAGGCTTACAATAAATTTGGCAGCTGGACCAGTGCAGCCGCTTCCTACAACCGGGGAATGGCAGGGTTACAACGTGCTATGGATGACCAGGAAGTTGATTCCTACTACGATCTTTTACTCAACGATGAGACGTCGCGATATGTATTCCGCATTCTGGCGATTAAAGAGATTATTGAACATCCGCGCAACTATGGATTCAACATTGATCAGCATCACCTGTATGATCAGGAAAAAATCCATTACGTTGAAGTGTCAGAAGATATTGATGACCTGGTGGAATTTGCCCGGAATCAGGGAATCAACTACAAATTGTTAAAGCGTCATAATCCCTGGTTACGTCGTGACGAACTGAAGGTTAAAAAGAATAAGACCTACAAGATCGCGATTCCTGAAACTGTCGCTCCCTGATAGGAAATTTCCATTTGTCTGTTTGTATATTTGGTCATGTTTGATCAAATAGAAGAATCTGTTCATTTTCTACGCGAAAGAGGCTTTGGTAATCCTGAAGTAGGAATAATTCTGGGCACCGGTCTTGGAAAAAGCTTTGTGGAAGGAATTGATATTGAACAATCCATTTCTTATGCAGAGATTCCGAATTTTCCTGTAGCGACCGTTGAATTTCACAAAGGGAAACTAGTATGCGGGACGCTGCATGGCAAACGCGTTGTCGCGATGGACGGACGATTTCATTATTACGAAGGCTATGATTTAAAGAAAGTCACATTCCCGGTCAGGGTGTTAAAGCAGTTGGGAATTTCAAATCTCATTATTTCAAACGCCGCAGGAAATTTACGATCCGAATGGTCCAAAGGTGAACTGATGCTGCTGGATGATCACATAGACTTGCTTCCCGATAATCCCCTCAGAGGAAAGAATGACGACCGGCTGGGGCTGAGGTTTCCCGATATGAGTGCGCCTTATTCTCCGGAACTGAATAAGAAATTACGCACCCTTTCTGAAGAGAATCAAATTACCCTGCGACAGGGCGTTTATGCTGCTGTTTCGGGCCCCAACCTGGAAACAAGGGCAGAATACCGGTACCTGCAACGCATCGGTGCCGATGCGGTTGGGATGTCAACGGTTCCGGAAGTGATCGTCGCCAACCACATGGGACTGCCGTGTTCTGCCATCTCGGTACTCACCGATGATTGCGATCCGGATAACCTGAAGCCCGCTAATATTGAAGAGATTATTGCGATAGCCGGCGAGGCCGAAAAAGACCTGACTGTACTGATAAATTCGTTGATCAAACTCATCTGAGTGCTGTCGCCTGCAGAGGAGCGGGTAACTTATTCCTGGTTTGCCTGTTTCCATGATAGTTGTTCAATGTAACTTCTTTTTTGAGCTCAGGAGGGGGAATCCAACCAGTAAAAGCAAAGCAGGTGTCCTGGTAACAAGCTTATAGTGGTGCCCAGTTGCATTTGACTGGGCGATCCCCGAAATTTGCAATTTATTACAAAATCTACATAGCCAATGAGTACAGGTGCGGAAGCTATTGAGCAGGGCGTTATACGTGATTTGACAGGCTATGACCAGATCGAAATTCTCGGAGCCCGCGAACACAACCTCAAGAATATTCATATTTCCTTTCCCCGCAACCAGCTGGTGGTCATCACCGGTATTAGCGGCAGCGGAAAATCATCATTGGCCTTCGACACGATATATGCCGAAGGACAGCGGCGGTATATGGAAAGTTTCTCCGCGTATGCCCGCTCCTTCATTGGCAACCTGGAGCGACCCGATGTAGACAAGATCAACGGGTTGAGTCCTGTGATATCGATCGAACAAAAAACCACCTCACGAAATCCACGATCGACCGTAGGAACCGTAACCGAGATTTATGACTTTTTACGCCTTCTGTTTGCACGTGCGGGGGTGGCTGTTTCCTACCTGACCGGAAATGAAATGATCCGACAATCCGAAGATCAGATTGTGGACCATATTCTCTCGACGTTTGACAACCAGAAGTTGACGATTCTGGCCCCGGTGGTGAAAGGGCGGAAAGGACATTACCGGGAGCTTTTTCAGCAAATCAGAAAACAGGGATTTGCCAAAGTACGTATCGACGGAAAGATCGAAGATATCGTTCCGAAGATGCAGGTGGATCGCTACAAAACCCATGATATTGAAATCGTGGTGGATCGACCCTTTGTGGAGAAAGAAGAAAGGTACCGGCTGGCCCAGTCCATAGGCACCGCATTGAAGGAAGGGAAAGGCGTTCTC